>JAFTDD010000053.1 GCA_017454355.1 Muribaculaceae bacterium | reverse complement strand
TCTCTCTCGAAAATTATCGAAAATAGATCTCTCGTAAATTTGCGTAAATTTTCGTAAATATTTTATTCACAGAAAATTATTACTAAAATTAATTTACGTGGATTTACGAAAATTTACGAGATATAATATTTTTTCGGGAATTTTCGGGAATTTTCTATAATTTTCGTGAGCATATTCAAGGTTGCGGGTTTTAGGATAATTGCTGCTTTACAAACTTGAACCAAATAATAATTTTTTAATGGAGAAAGGCAAAGAACAACACAGCAGCCTGCTCACTCGGGCGATGCTCAAGGCGATGGCCCTGTTCAGCGGCTCGCAGGGCATCACCATCCTCTGCTCCATCGTGCGCACCAAGTTGGTGGCGATGTGGCTGGGGCAGGCCGGCGTGGGTCTGTTTGCGGTGCTGAGCAACGCGCTGGAGATGCTCAACACGACCACCAATCTGGGCATTCGCCAGAGCAGCGTGCGCGACATCGCGCAGTCGCGCGCCGGCGAGGGGCACTTCGACGCCGCCGTCACGGCATCGGCCGTCAGGCGCTGGAGCGTGTGGCTCGGGGTGGGTGGCGCACTGCTCACCATCGCGCTGTCGCCGCTGCTCAGCCTCTTCTCGTTCAAGAGCACGGAATGGGCGTGGGCGTTATGCGCCATGGCCGTAGCTGTATTGCTGATGGCCCTCACTAACGGTCGCCAAGCCGTGTTGCAAGGCACGTCGCAGTTGCGGCGATTGGCGGCGGTAACAATCGCCGGCGCCGTTGGCGGACTTGTCGTGAGCGTGCCGATGTTCTATTTTTGGCGCATGGATAGCGTTGTGCCGTCCATCATCGCCTATGCGGCCGCGGTGGCCGCCGCGGCGTGGATGTGGCGCGACCGCACCCTGCCGGCCGTCAAGTTGGCCGCCGCCAAGGCATGGCAGGTGGGACGGCAATTCATCATCATGGGGGCATATATGACCGGCGGCGCCGTCGCAACGACGGTGGCCGGTTACGTCCTTGTCTCGTGGCTTAATGGAGCCGCCGGCCTCGACGCCACCGGCATCTACCAAAGTGCCAACATCATCGTCAACAAGTATGCCGGCGTGGTGCTCACCGCCTTGGGCATGGAGTTCTACCCGCGGCTGGCCGGTGTGGCGCACAGCCACCTGCGCACTCGCGTGCATGTGTCGCAAGAACTCAATGTGGCCGTGACGGTCATCGTGCCGGTGGCGATGCTGCTGGTGATGCTGCGCGGCCCGGTGGTGTCGCTGCTCTACACGAGTGAGTTCGGCGACGCGTTGCCCGTTATCCTATGGGCCGCGCCTGGCATCGTGGCGCGCACGGTGTCGTGGATTATGGCTTTTGTGATGCTGGCGCGCGCCGACGGCCGCATGTATATTGTCACCGAGACGTTGAGTGCCATGCTCAGCGTGGTGCTCGCCATCGCCGGTTACCGTCTGGCCGGGCTGCCCGGCCTGGGCATGGCCTACACCGCATGGTATGTGGCCTACGCCGTGATTGTCGCCGTTGTCTATCGCCTGCGCTACCGTCTGTCGGTGAGCCGATGGGCTCTGGCAAGCGTCGCCGGCGGCGCGGTGCTCATCGCCGCCATCGTTGCCACCGAGGCAGCCGGCCTCCACAGCCTTTCGTGGGTGCTCACAGCCGTTACCGCCGGCGCCGCCCTGACGCGCCTGCGCCGCCTGTGGCAGTCCAAATGACGAAAATTAATCTCCCGTGAATTGCCGTGAATTATCGTGAATCTTTCTCGTAAATTTTCGTAAATCTTTATTATCTGTTACTTATAAACAATAGTTCGGTAATTTTTGGGGTTAGCGTCAATTCACGTCTATAACAACGTCAATTTCCGTCTATCTTAATTATTTTAGACAAAAAATTGACGATATTAGACGTTGTTATAGACGAAAATAGACGCGAAACAATTATTTATAGCACTTCTTTATTTTTTTACCGAAGTATTGTTTCTCCAAAAAACTCTCGTAAAATCAGACCACGCTGAGGAAGATGAGGGCGACGGCCACTGGCGCGATGTAGCGCAGGCAGAAGATGACGTAGCCCTGCACTCTGGAACGCAGCGCGCCGCCATTAGTCAACTGCCGCTCGATAATCGCGCGGTCCATAAACCAACCCACATAGACGGCCGTGAACAGGCCGCCCATCAGCATAAACACGTTGCTGGCGGCATAGTTGAAGATGTCAAACAGGTTCATGCCGGCGAGCGTGACGCTGTCCAGCACATTGAAAGAGAGAGCGCTGAGCACGCTGATAACCACCGTCAGAGCCGCACACCACAGGGTGGCCTTGCGACGGCTCACGTTATACTCTTCAACAAAGAAGGTGATGGGAATCTCGCTGAGCGAGATGGTGCTGGTGAGCGACGCGAAAAACACGAGCAGGAAGAAGCCTATGGCCCAGAACACTCCACCGCCCATCTGCTGGAAAATGCCCGGCAGCACCTCAAAGATGAGTTTCGGTCCGGCCTCGGGCTCAACGCCAAAACTGAACACCGCCGGGAAAATCACCAGTCCGCTCAAGATAGCCACTGCCGTGTCGAGCACCGCGATGGTGGTGGCGTCGCGGGCGAGCGGCGCGTCGTCCTTAAAGTAACTGGCGTAGGTCACCAGACCGCTGATGCCCAACGTGAGCGACATGAACGCCTGCCCCATCGCGTTGACTACACCCTTGCCGGTGAGTTGCGAGAAGTCCGGCACAAGCAGGAACTCCACGCCGCGCATCGAGCCGGGCAACATCAGCGAGCGCACACAGAAGATGATGAGCAGCACAAACAGCAACGGCATCATCACACGCGACACGCGCTCGATGCCGCCCTTGACGCCACGCAGCATCACAAAGAAGTTGATGGCCAGGAAGCCGCCCGTCCACAACACGCAGCGCCACGGTGAGCCTACCAGGCCGGCAAACATGCTGCCGTACTCGTCGGCGCTGTGCCCTAACAGCTGGCCGGTGAGCGCCAGATAGAGGTACTCGATCACCCAGCCGCACACCACACAGTAGAAACCCAGGGTAACCACCGCGCCGAGGATGCAAATGTAGGTGAAGCGATAGACGCTTGAGCCGGGTGAGAGTTGGCGCAAAGCGCCTTTCATATTCTTGTGGGTGGAGCGGCCGATGACAAACTCGCTCAACATGACGGGCACGCCGAGTAACGCCACACAAATCACATAGACAAGGATATAGGCGCCGCCGCCGTTCTGGCCGGCCTCATAGGGGAAGCGCCAAATGTTGCCCAGGCCCACCGCTGAGCCTACTGTGGCGGCGATGGCCCCCATCCGGGTGCCAAAACTGGCGCGCTCCATTTCGTTATAATTATTCACTTTTTATAACCTAAAAACAACTAAAATGTAATTGAGACCGCAAAATTAGTTATAATCTATTATTCCAACAAATAATTCATGATATTTTTAACATGAATATCCAAGAATGTCCATTAATTTTATTTGGAGGAGAGGTGGGGTTGATAAGAGGGCGATACCCGCGACTGCGGGTTGCACGAACCCACGATAGTGGGTTTTACGAAAACCCCTGGTTGACACCGCCAGGTGGCTACCCGGGGGCGATGGTGACTTTCACACACCGCGCTACCTCGAAGAGGTTGCACTCTCTCGCGAGATGGTGCAACCTCTTCGAGGTAGCGACATCTATTATCTCGCTTCATGCCCCAGGTAGTCGCCTGCGGCTACAACCTGGGGTTTCTGTAAAACCTCTAACGAGGTTTGTGCAACCCGCTGAAGCGGGTTGTTTTGCGGTGGACACATTGTTTTTTGGTTGTGTTTGGTTGTTTTTTAGTTGGGGGTCGATGGCGCGGCGGTAGAGGTCAAGGAGGGCGGCGACGCAGTCGGTCTCGGTCATCGAGAGGGGGAAGCCGTAGGCGGCCATGACGGCGCGGTCGTTGTTCTGGTGGGCACGCCGCAGTTCCACGGGCATGGTCACCTCGTCGTAGAGGTCGGCGAGCGAACTGTCGGGATAGAGTGCCCTCGCGTCGAGGATGCCCTGCGCCGTTGCCTCGATGCGCTGCCGCTGCTCGTCGGTCACCTCCGGCCACACAAAATTGTTGTAAACCACGTCCTTGCTATAGCGGTAGTCACTCTTAAGCCTGCCACAGACAGCCCTCATCCACGCCATGTGCACATTGCTCTCCAACACCCCGAAATGATATAATGTCGCATCGGGAATCATCAAGTTAGCATTGCCACAAATTACATCCGGCGACATGAATCCCATGGGAATGTATCTACGATTCTCCGATGAATGGCTTGGCACCAAAATATAATTAGTATCAGGTTGACGAATCTCCATGAAGCGTGCCGGCATATCAGCAAACTTGCGAGTGGCAGCCTTTGAACTTTCCAAACGGAATTGACGCGTCTGTGCAATACGTTCCTTGACAGACGGCAGATGGCTAATTTCTCCTGGAGAAGCTCCAACAAGCCACAAGCAATATCTTGGCTTGTTGTGGAGGAACTCAACCGCACCGACAAAATGTCGAATATATTTTCTTGAGTTAGGTTCTTTGCTGATAAAATCGTTGTAATCTTCGGCTTCTATAATCAAGTTGCCACCATCTACAGGAATACTGCCCTTGGTCATATCAGGAATGTCTGAAAGTGCGTTTTTGCGACTTTCAATAAACACAGTTGGAGACTGAATTAGGTAAGGATTAATTTCATTAGTTTCAATCCTTTGCTCCCCATCAACAATTAATTTCTTCTTTGAATTATCTGTATTGCTAAATCCTATAATGACACAGTGAACGTGGGCTTTTAAACTTGCTTCGCTATCCCAGCGGAAAGTCCTATATGCGAAATCAATGTGAATGCCAAATTTGCCATATAAAGGTTTCCACATCGCTGCGACTTGTTCTCCCTGCGTTATTGAATTTGTGGAAACAAGAGCACATTGTATGTTAGACCCTTTTATCATTTCAGCCGCTTTATAATACCATCCTGCAACATAATCAATGTTTCGGCCACAACCTTTACACACTGCGACAAGATCGGCTTTTTGCTCGGCCGATTGCAGTGTATATCCCACGAAGGGCGGGTTGCCGATGATGTAGTTGAGGTGCTCGGGGGCGACGACGGCCGACCAGTCGAGGTGGAGGGCGTTGCCCTCGACGATGTTGCTGTAGTGGCGCAGCGGCAGGTAGTCGATGTCGTGGCGCACGATGCGCTCGGTCTCGGCCATCATCTGCGCCTCGCTGATCCAGAGCGCGGTGGTGGCCACGGTGACGGCGAAGTCGTTGATCTCGATGCCGTAGAACTGGTTGATGCTCACCTTGATGGGGCTCTCGACATCGAAGCCGATGATTGCCTGTCCGCCGGTGAGGGCGGTGAGGACCTCGTTCTCGAGGCGACGCAGCGAGAGGTAGGTCTCGGTGAGGAAGTTGCCGCTGCCGCAGGCCGGGTCGAGGAAGGTGAGCGAGGCGAGGCGGTCCTGGAAGTCGCGCAGGCGCGCCTGGCGCGTACGCTCCACGGCGACACCCTTGATGGCGGCCAACTCGGCCTTGAGGTCGTCGAGGAAGAGCGGGTCGATCACCTTGTGGATATTCTCGATGCTGGTGTAGTGCATGCCGCCGCTGCGGCGCGTGTCGGGGTTGAGCGTACTCTCAAAGACGGCGCCGAAGATCGTCGGTGAGATCTCGCTCCAGTCGAAGTCTTGGCTGGCGTTGTTGAGCAGCAAGTCGCGCAAGTGGGGCGTGAACTGCGGCACGTCGATGCTCTCGGCAAAGAGGCCGCCGTTAGTGTAGGGGAAGGCGGCGAGTTCAGGCCGCAGGTAGCGGCTGCGCCGGTCAGTGGGCGTGGCGAGCGTGTCGAAGAGGTCGCGCAGGGCCACGCGCAATGAGGCGGCGTCGAACATGGCGAGGTAGTCGTGCAGTTGGTCGCGAGCGAAGATGCCGGCGTCCTCGGCGTAGAGGCAGAAGACGAGGCGCACGCAGAGGATGTTCAACTGACGCAGGGTGGCGGCGTCGCTGTCGCCGTACTGCTCGAGCAGGGCGTCGTAGATCTCGCCGATGATCTCGCCGGCTCGCATCGACACCTGCATCTCGCGCTGCAGGTGGGTGTTGCCGCTGTCGACGAGGAAGCGCAGTCGGTGCCACTCGCGTCCGAGGTCGGCGAGCAGCACCTGCTCCGGCTCACCGTTGGGGCGCTCCATGTCGTGGATGAGGAACTCGGCGAAGTTGCAGGTGACGACCCACCGCGGGTGGCGGCTCAGCGGCAGGTTGGCCACATAACGCTTGGCCTGCTGGAAGGGCGTGAGCATCGAGCCATCGCTCTGCCGGATTGGCTTGCGCAGGTCCTTGCCGAGGCTCTTCTGCTCGATCATCACACGCGTGGCGGGCAGATAGCCGTCAATAAACGAGGTGTTGTCGAGCAGCACACGGTCCTCAAACTCGATCAGTTCCGTGGGCCTCTCCACGCCGAGCACGTCGTGCAACAGTTCGAGCCAAAACTTCTGACTCTCGCCCTTCTCATATCCGTGGCCTTGCCACCTGGCGGCGAACGCTTCGGCCGCCTGTCGTCTCTCGTCGGTCATCGCAATATTTTATTAAAAAGATTTCTTAGACATAAGGACAAAAGAAACATAAGAAATATCCATAAATTCTCCATTGAGTGTCTAAGGTAAAAGTGACTAATAGTCATGATAATAATAAGCGGTTACTTGTAGGGGCAGAACCTTTAGCTCGCGACCGAACGGGAGCAATTTATTCTGCCCGTTTGCGGCAGGCGGGCAGAATAAATTCTGCCCCTACATTTCTCACAACCATCAATTTATCTACCATAGAAACTTAAATTTATGGATAATTCATGATAATTCGTGTTTAAAATTATTCTGCGACTTTTTGCAGTGGACTCTTGGTTAGCGTCTATTACGTCAATGACAACGTCTATTTGCGTCAATTTTTTAGAAATTATGTCCTTTTGTTTCTTTTGTCCAAAAGTCATAAATTATAAAGATAGACGGGAATTGACGTTGTTATTGACGGAAATTGACGCGAAACCACTTTAGAAACTTGAGTTCATGTTAAAAATTAATCAGCGGCTTTTTGCGGCGGGCTCTTGTTTCTGATAGTATTTAATTGTCTTTATTGTCGGTGTTGGGGGGGGTGGGGAGGTCGCCGGGGAGGCAGCCCATGTGGCGCTTGAAGTTGCGGTAGAACGAGGTGATGCTGTTGTAGCCGCTCTGCTCTGCCACCTCGGCGATGGAGAGGTCGGGGTGGGCCTCGAGGAGTGTGACGGCGTGGTTGACGCGCAGGCGGTTGACGAGGTCAGAGAACGTCAGTCCGCCGGTGCCGAGTTTGATTGCCTCGTAGACGTAGTGGCGGTTGGAGCCGAGGCGAGCCGCCACGTCGGCAATCTTGAGGTCGGGCCTGAGGTAAAGCCTCCCGGTGTCCATCAGGCGCTCCACCTCGCGCCATAATTCGTCGCGAGCGGCCTCCACGGCGGCTGTATCGGCATCGTCGGCCACGGGTGTGGCGTCGGTCTCCGGCACGGCGTCGGTGATATCGTCGCGGCCGAGATCCGGTGCGAGCGAGTAGCCCTCGTTGGTGATGGCAAGCAACAGGACGGTGAACACGAGGCTCACGGTGTACAGCGGCCAACGGGTGTCGGCAAACACATGTCGGCCGAACAGTCCGGCGACAATCGAGGTCACGGCGATAACTGCCATGGCGATGGTGAGTTGCCGCAGTGGCCTGACGTTGCGTCCATCGCTGTTGCTGTAGAAATTGTCGACGCGACGCTCATAGTCGTGCATTCTCCGATAGGCCACCACGACGACGCCGATGACAGTGAGCGGGAAGACGGCTTTGCCGCAGAGGATGGCGATGGCGGCGGCGCGCTCGAGGCCGTGAGTTGCCGCGAGGTTGTTGTCGTAGGGGTAGGAGCCGGCGAACGCCGCCGCGCGCTCCCCTCCCATTGCCGCCATCAGGCCGCCCAAGGCGGCGAACATCGCGACGGCGGGCAGCAAAGTGAGCCACCAACGGCGGTCCACACTGTTGCCGGTGCTTGTGAGCGACACCACATACAGAAGGAACATCGGATAGACGGCCAAATTGGCGGCCCTATAGACGACGGCGGCGGCCGGCACGGCGTCCATCGCGTGGTTGAAGTAGATCCAATGTCCCCAGTAGAGGGCGGTGGTGGTGAGCAGCCACACCAATAGCCACCGCGACGGGGCGTCGTCGACGCCGTGGTTGCGCAGCAACTTGATGCCGATCAGGGTGGCGCACAGCAGGCAGGCCACCATCGGCAGCGATGTGAACAGGCTCTCAATCATCATCGAAGGTTGAGGGTTGAGAGGTTGAGGGTTGAGCGGTTGAGCCTCGCGCTGACGCGCTCGGGGATAATAGTTTTGTCATCGCAGGTGGCCACGCTGTAGGGACGAGGCTGCCTCGTCCTTTGCCAGGCCATACATTTCTTCCCAATCGCAATAGCTATTGGCTCAACCCCTCAACACTCGACCTCTAAACCTTTCAGGCGTTGAGGAGCGGAGTGCCGGTCATCTGCTCGGGCTGGGGTATGCCCAGGATTTGCAGGATGGTGGGGGCGACATCTGCCAGACGTCCGTTCTTGACACTCACCTCACGCGGGCCGACGTAGATGCAGGGGACGGGGTTGAGCGAGTGGGCGGTGTTGGGGGTGCCGTCGTCATTGATAGCGTGGTCGGCGTTACCGTGGTCCGCGATGATGATGGCCTCGTATCCGGCCTTTCTGGCGGCCTCGAGGGTCACGCGCAGGCACACGTCGATGGTGATGACGGCCTTCTCGATGGCGCCGTAAACGCCGGTGTGGCCCACCATGTCGCCGTTGGCGTAGTTGACCACGATGAAGTCATATTGGCCGGTGCGGATGGCGTCGGTGAGTTTGACGCACACCTCGGGAGCGCTCATCTCGGGGTTGAGGTCGTAGGTGGCCACCTTGGGCGACGGCACGAGGATGCGGTCCTCGCCCTCAAACGGAGCCTCGCGGCCGCCGTTGAAGAAGAACGTCACGTGGGCATACTTCTCGGTCTCGGCAATGTGCAGTTGGCGCAGCCCCTTTGAACTGAGATACTCGGCAAGGGTGTTGTCCACGTTCTCCTTGTCGAAGATAATGTGCACGCCGGTGAACGACGCGTCGTAGGGCGTCATGCAGTAGTACTGCAGGTCGGCGATGGTGTGCATTCCCTGCTCTGGCATGTCCTGCTGGGTTAGCACCACGGTGAGTTCCTTAGCGCGGTCGTTGCGGTAGTTGAAGAAGATGACCACGTCGCCGGGTTTGATGCGCCCATCCACGCGGCTGTTGACGATGGGCTTGATGAACTCGTCGGTCACGCCGGCCTGATAACTCTCGCGGATAGCAGCCGGTATATCATCACGCTGTGTGCCCTGGCCGTCAACGAGTTGGTCATAGGCGAGTTTGATGCGTTCCCATCGCTTGTCGCGGTCCATAGCATAGTATCGGCCGGTGACGGTAGCCACCACACCGGCACTGCCGGCAGCGTGCTTCTCGACCTGCTCGACAAATCCGGCGCCGCTCTGCGGGTCGGTGTCGCGGCCGTCCATAAAGCAGTGGATGAACGTGCGGTCGTCGAGGCCATACTCGTGGGCGATATCCATCAGGGCGAACAGGTGGTCGAGCGAACTGTGTACGCCGCCGTCGCTGGTGAGACCCATGATGTGGAGGCCCTTGCCGTGGCCGCGGGCATACTCGTAGGCGCTCACGATTTCCTTGTTGCGGCGGATTGAGCCGTCGGCGATGGCGCGGTTAATCTTGACGAGGTCTTGATAGACGATGCGTCCGCCGCCGATGTTGAGGTGTCCCACCTCGCTGTTGCCCATCTGTCCGGCGGGCAGGCCAACGTCCTCGCCGCAGGCCATGAGTTGGCTGTTGGGGCAGTTCTCGAGCAGGCTGTCCCAGTAGGGTGTGGGTGTGGAGTAGATGACGTCGGCGTTGTCGTGGTGGCCGATGCCCCATCCGTCGAGGATGATCAGAATCGCTTTTTTCTTGTCCATTTAGTTGTTCGTTATTCGTTTTTAGTTGTTCGTTATTCGTTTTTTTTGGACCACACAAGATGACGACCGGAGCCGCGATGCAGCCTCGGCAGTCACCATTGAGCGGTGTTGACGTCTGGCGTCACTGAGCCGGTTGGTCTCCCTCGGCCGGCTTGTCGCCACCGAGTTTGCCGGCAATCATATCAACGGCGGCGCCAACGACCTGCTCCACCTTGTCGTCGAGAGCGTCGGGCGTGATGGCCTTACCCACCTCTGTGAGTTTGCGCTTGAGTTCCTCGGGGTCGCCCAGCACATTAGCGGCCGCGCCGCTATTGAGCATCTCCTTTGCCTTGCCCAGAATGTCACTATTGCCAATCGCCTCGCGCGCGGCGTCAAGTAAGTTCTTGTCTTGCTCTGCCATAATCGGTTATAGGTTAAAAAAGTCACCGCAACGTTGCGGTGCCACAAAATTACAAAAAATTCTGTTATCACAAAATAAGTTTTCGTTTTTATTGACCTTGAATTTAATTTCACGCAAAACCGCGTATAATTCTCACGAGAAATTTATGTAATAAAAAGGCGAGCCCGGGAATTTGGGCGAAAGGGAAAATGATGGCAAAGCGGCTTTGAGAATAGAAAAAACTTTATTAACTTTGCAGTCTAAAAAGCATCATCGTCTTATGGAACGCTTCTTCAACACAGCCGGACCGAACATAGCCGCCGACAGTTACACCATCGACCCGTTGAGCCGCTTTGACCTTGACGAGATATTATTGCTCATCCGTCAAAAGCGTTACTTTGTGCTGCACGCGCCGCGCCAAACGGGCAAGACCTCGTGTATGCTCGCCCTGCGCGACTACCTCAACGCCTCGGGCGACTATGTGGCCGTCTATGTCAACGTGGAGGCGGGTCAGGCCGCTCGCAACGATGTGGATCGTGTCATCGGTGCCACCTGCGACCGTTTGGCGCAAGAGGCGAGAATCATCACCGGCAACAATATGCCGCTGCAAGCCAGAGAAGAGGTTAAAGCCAACAAGTCCGACTCGATGCTGTCAACCTATCTTCAATTGCTCGCCGAGCGGCTGTCCAAACCGATGATGCTGATTATCGATGAGATTGACGCGCTGGTGGGCGACTCGCTCGTGAGCGTGCTGCGACAACTGCGCGCCGGCTACGCCAACCGGCCGGACCACTTCCCGGCGAGCGTCATCCTGTGTGGAGTGCGCGACGTGCGCGACTACCGCATCGTCCTCTCCAACCAGGACATCATCACCGGCGGCTCGGCGTTCAACATAAAGGCGAAATCGCTGCGCTTGGGCAACTTCACAAAAGAGGAGATTCACGAACTGTATATGCAGCACACCCGTGAGACGGGCCAACGCTTCGACGAGGGGTGTTTCCCGATGGTGTGGGAGGCTACCGAGGGGCAGCCGTGGCTTGTGAACGCGCTGGCTCGGGAGGTGACATACGAGATAAAGGAGAACCGCGACCGCAACGTGGTCATCACGCCCGAGATGATGTTCCGCGCCCAGGAGAACCTCATCTACCGCCGCGACACCCACATCGACATCCTGATTGACAAACTCAAGGAGCCGCGCGTGCGCCGAGTCATCGAGCCAATCCTCGCCGGCAGCGACGAGGCCGAGGACGGCCTCATCCCCACCGACGACGTCCAGTATGTGGCCGACATGGGGCTCATCAAACTCGAGCGCGGCAAGCCGCGCCGCATCGCCTGCGGCATCTACCGCGAGGTGATACCGCGCGAACTGACGTGGACCACACAAGACGGACTGGTGCAAGAGCCGCAGTGGTACCAACGACCGGACGGCAGCATCGACATGGAGAAATTGCTCATAGACTTCCAGCAATTCTTCCGGCAGAACGCCGACTCGTGGATCGGACGATTTGACTATGCCGAGGCCGGACCGCAACTGCTGCTGCAGGCGTTCCTGCAACGCATCGTCAACGGCGGCGGTTACATCGACCGCGAGTACGGACTGGGACGCCGACGCACCGACCTGCTCATCCGCAAGCCTCTCACCGACGGCTACGGCGGCCCCGTGCAGCGCATCGTGCTCGAACTGAAAATCCTGCGCGGCGACATACAGAAAACCATCGAGAAAGGCCTGGCGCAAACCTCTGACTATATGGATCTGGTGGGCAACGTGAGCGAGGGGCACTTTATCCTCTTTGACCGCAAGGGAGACAAAACGTGGGAGGAACGCCTCTGGCACGAGACGCGACACTTTGGCGGACGCGACATCACCGTGTGGGGCATGTGACAACTAACGGCGTTCTGTGTGCAGCCACCTTATGGCTGCCGTCTAACGACTAACGACTAACGACAAACAACTAAAAATGAAAGTAGCGATTGTGGGCGCCAGCGGCGCCGTGGGACAAGAGTTTATGCGAGTGCTCGATGAGCAGAATTTTCCGGTTGATGAACTTGTGCTGTTCGGCTCTCAACGCAGCGCGGGCCGCATTTTTACCTTCCGCGGCAAGGATCACGTAGTGAAACTGTTGCAGCACAACGATGACTTCCGCGACATAGACATCGCGTTTGTGAGTGCCGGCGCCAAGACGGCCGTCGAGTTTGCCGACACAATCACCAAATACGGCACCATCATGATTGACAACAGCAGCGCCTTTCGTATGGACGACGACGTGCCGCTGGTGGTTCCCGAGGTGAATGGCGACGACGCATTAAACGCTCCTCGCCACATCATCGCCAACCCCAACTGCTCGACCATCATCATGGTGGTGGCACTCAAGCCGCTTGACAACATCTCTCACATCAAGAACGTGCAGGTGGCCACCTACCAAGCCGCCAGCGGCGCCGGCTTGGAGGCGATGCAGGAACTGGCGCTGCAGCAGAGCGAGATCGCCTGCGGCAAACGCGAGACGACCGTGCGCCACTTCCAGCATCAGCTCGCGTATAACGTGATACCGCACATCGACATCTTTGCCGACAACGACTACACGCGCGAGGAGATGAAGATGGTGCGCGAGACGTGCAAAATCATGCACAGCGACATCCGGGTGAGCGCGACCTGCGTGCGAGTGCCGGTGATGCGCACCCACAGCGAGGCCGTGTGGATTGAATGTGAGCGGCCGATTTCGCCCGAGGAGGCCCGCGCCGCCCTGCAACTTGCGCCCGGCGGTGTGGTGGTTGACGACCCGCGCTCCAACACCTATCCGATGCCCATCACCTGCGCCCACAGCGACCCCGTCTATGTGGGGCGCATCCGCATCGACACCAGCAGCGACAACGGCCTGACGTTCTGGGTCGTGGGCGACCAAATCAAGAAAGGCGCCGCCTTGAACGCCGTCCAGATTGGCCAATACCTCATCAGCCACGGTGCCTTCCGTTGAGTAGCGCTTAAATGCCTGTAACGAATTAGGTTTTTCGGATTAGATTTTTCGGAATTTCGGAATTTAATTTTGAAAATTAAAAATTATTAATTACCTTTGCCTGGAATTTCACATGAGGATAATAGCGAGAAGCACTTTAGTTGATTATTATACCGCCAATCCTTCATCTCGCACAGCGTTAGAGGATTGGTTTACCAAGACACGTGAGGCTACGTGGACTTGTTTTGCAGACATCAAAAAAACATTCAACAGCGTTGATAGTGTTGGCAATAAAAGGTATGTATTCAATATCAAGGGTAATGATTATCGCTTGGTAGTTCTGATTCTGTTTACCCCACAAACAGTCTACATACGGTTTGTAGGAACGCACGCCGAATATGACAAAATAAAAGACATTAAAATATTTAGCAATGGCAAAGATAACGAGTGAGCGCGACTATCGCGCACTGCTTCACCGCATTGACGAGTTGGTTGAGATTGTTGATGACTCGACCCCAACGACCGATGCCAATTACATTGAACTTGATGTCCTCAGCGGTCTTGTCGCCGAGTATGAGGACGAGCACTACGCCATTGGCCGACCGTCTCTAATTGATGCAATCAAATTGAGGTTATACGAGATGGGACTAACACAAAACAGTCTTGCTCAGATGCTTGACATCAGCCCAGCACGCGTCAGCGAGATAATGAACAACAAATGCGAGCCAACACTAAAAGTTGGACGGGCGATTAGCCGCCAACTGAATATTAGCCCGTCCATAGTCTTGGGAGTGTGATTTATTGGTTTAGCGGTAGCGGTCGCTGAGGTTGTAGATGGCGGTGAAGATGTCGCGGTCAACGTCGGTCAGGGCGATACCTCGGCGCGCCATCACGCGCTCGGCCATGGCGAAGAAGGCCGGCAGGGCGACAGTGTTGTAGCCCGCCGGGCTGCCCGTCTGGAACGAGGCGACGAAGTTGCGGGGGAAGCCGCTGCCGTGCAGCTCCACACCCACGCCAATCACCGTGGCGGTGTTGATCATGCAGTTGACGCCTATCTTGCTGTGGTCGCCCATCATCAGTCCGCAGAACTGCAGTCCCGTGGGCACGAACCGCTGGTCGGCATAGTTCCACATCTTAATCATGCTGTAATCGTTCTTGAGGTTGCTGGCCGTGGTGCCGCCACCGATGTTGCACCACTGCCCTATCACGGCGTCGCCCAGGAAGCCCTCGTGAGCCTTGTTGCTATAACCGATAAAGACGCAGTTCTCCACCTCGCCGCCGATTTTGCAGTGCGGGCCAAGCGTGGTGGCGCCGTAAACCTTGGCACCGATGCGCACCTTGCTGTGGTCGAGAGCGGCAAACGGACCGCGCACGCATGCGCCCTCCATCACCTCCACGTCACGGCCGATGTAGATGCATCCCTCGCGCGTGTTGAGCGTAGCGCCGTCCACCACGGCGTCTGGCTCGAGGAACAGGCGGTCGGCAGGACCGATGAGCGTTGTTGACGGCGGCAGCGGCGCGCTTTGCCGTCCGGCGGTGAGCGCCTCAAAGTCGCTCTGCAGCACAGCGGCGTTATTCTCAAAGATGTGATAGGTGCGCGTGATTGCGAGCACATCGCCCGCGGCCACCTCGCGGCTCCACGTGCGGTTATCAAACTCGCTCGCCGCGCCGTTAAAGGCCACCAGCGTGGCGTCGCTTGCAATCAGGGCGTCGCCATGCCGCAAGGCCATCACTTGCTCGGCAAGCGCGGGTGTGGGCACCACGTGGCCGGCTACCATCAGGTTGTGGCTGCGGGCCACGGTGGGATACTTCACCTTGAGGTAACTCGCCGTGAGGTAACTGTAGCGGTGACCGTCGCCCAAGAGAGCGCGCCACTTCTGCTCGATTGTGGTGATGCCCACGCGCAGGTGGCATGCCGGGCGGGTGTAGGTGAGCGGCAGCAGATGGCGCCGCGTCTCGGTATCGTCAAAGAAAATGATATTGCGTCTTGTCTCCATATTCATTGATTTATCGAGAAAAACGTGAAAATACGGAGCACAATTCCGGATTTTTGCGGAAAATACGGAATACTACTCCGGATTTTCACGTAAAATCCGGAACGCTATTCCGGTTTTTCGCGGCAAAATTAGTTTAAATCCTCAATATGTGCAACAAATCGGCAACTTATATGCTAAAATTTTGTTAATTCAACTTTTTGCACTACCTTTGTTGCAACAATTTACTATTATTAACACCAAAAACAACCGTAATCGCTATGAAGAAGTTATTTATCGCCATGGCGGCGATGCTGATGATGGTAGTGGCCGCCCCGAGCGCGGTGGCCGCTCCCGACGACACCTTTGAGGAGCTCAAGAAAGCGGGCCTCACCGACGATGAGATTCTCAAATCAATGATAGAGGTGATGGAAAAGGAGATGAAGGCCGATGCCGACTCTCCCCTTGACGCGCTGTGGGTTGACGACAAGCACAACGCCGTTGTGTTCTCGATGATTATGGACGATGTTGACGCCATCAACGGCATCAACGAGATGCCCGCCTTGATCAAGCCGATGCTCCGCAACGAGTTGTTCTCGGACAAGGATATGAAGGAATTCGCCCAATTTGTAGGCAAAACCGGACGCAGCCTTGACTTTTTTATGCACACCCGCGACGAGAAACACAGCGCCGTGATCAGTTACAGCGCCAAGGAACTGCTCGAACTCAAGTAAAGGCAAATGAGACGACTGGCACTTGCGATAATTATCGCCACGATGGCGGCACTCGTTCCCCGTGCCGCCACCGTGGCCCAGATGCGGTTTCACTGCGAGGGCGACACGGCGCGCATCGGCGAACTGCTGAATGAAGGCCGCGAGAGCGGCTTGACTGAAGCCAACGCCCTGGTGAGTTTCTACGCCCACCGGTTGCTGGGCACGCCCTACGTTGGCCACACCCTCGAGGGCGACACCGAGATGCTCACCATCAACATCCACGAGTTGGACTGCACCACGTTTATCGAGACGCTCTACGCCCTGACGCGCACCACAATGGAGCGACGGGTGTCGTGGCGCGACTATGCGCGCCACCTCGAGAGCGTGCGCTACCGCGGCGGCACGATGGGCGACTACAGCACCCGGCTGCACTACATCAGCGACTGGATTGTGGATAACCGCAGCCGCGGCAACCTGGTGGAGGTTACCCCCGACGTGCCCCATAGCAAGTACACAGTCAAAACAATCGACTTCATGACCACCCACGCCGAGAGTTACCATAGCCTGAAGAATGACAGCGCGATGGTGGAGAAAATCCGGCGCGTGGAGAGCGGCTACACTAACCACCGCATGCCGCTGCTGCCCAAGTCGTGGCTGCAGGACAAGCAGGTGGAGCAGACGCTGCGCGAGGGCGACTTCGTGGGACTGATGACCACCACGCGTGGCCTCGACATCTCGCACCTGGGCATCGTGGTCAAGGACAAGAAAGGGCACCTGCACCTGCTCGACGCGTCGATGAGCGGCGGCAAAGTGATGGAAGAAACACCCACGCTGCGTGACCAGTTGAGGAACTACAAGAGCAACCTCGGTATCCGCGTGTTCCGCCTCACGCCATGAGAGGCCATTGTAGAAAGTCGCTAATTAATTTTTAACACGAATATCCATAAATTATCCATTAATTTCAGACAAGAGAACATGAGAATTTTTCTAACGGACTCAAGTCTCTGATGTGGAACATAATGATTATCAAGTAATAATTGAAGAAAATGTAGGGACACAATTTATTGTGTCCACGTGCCTCAGGGGTGGACACAATAAATTGTGTCCCTACAAAACGCTGATATTCAAGATTATCACTACCTCAAGCTCCTGAAGTAAAAGAGATTGATAGTCATGATAATAATAAGCGGTATTTTGTAGGGGCAGAATTTATTCTG
>JAFTDD010000052.1 GCA_017454355.1 Muribaculaceae bacterium | reverse complement strand
TTTTTCTCAAACAAAGCCCTGTAAGGGCGACAGAAACGTGCGGAGACTGTCGAAACTGTATCATAATTAGCGCACGCGTTGCGTGCGGAAATCTTTCAAAAATCTTATTCTAAATATCACATTTATTAAATCCTTATAAAGGAGAAAATTAACTATTTATTTTTATTTTAGATTTTGAAAGATTTCCCGCCCGTTAGGGCGGCCTAATCCCAAAATATAAGTTATGATACAGTTTCTTTGGTAAAGAGAAGTTTCCTGTTTACGGGGGCTAGCGCCCCCCCGCCTATGTGCTGTCGCCCCCTATCGGGGGCTCTTGGCCTCGCCAAGGCGAGGCCATAGAGTAAGCCCCGACAATGACAAAGGCGCCTAAATTCACTCAAAAATTTCCCACGCAACGCCTCAGAGCGGGGACGGTTCTTCTGTTTCAGCGACAAAAGTCGTGAAACGGAAGAACCGGCCCCGTGTTTCACGCGTCTAGTTTCGTCTATAACAACGGCTATTATCGTCATTTTTTTGTCTAAAATAATTAAGATAGACGGAAATTGACGTTGTTATAGACGTGAATTGACGCTAACCCAAAAAATTACCGAAGTATTGACCAATGTAGTTCACTTGAATCCAACTATAATTCGCTCAAAAATTTCCCACGCGACGCCTCAGAGCGGGGACGGTTCTTCTGTTTCAGCGACAAGTCGTGAAACAGAAGAACCGTCCCCGTGTTTCATTCCCCGGGCGTATCGGTTCACAAGGCGGAGGCGATGCGGTTGAGGCCGTCGAGCAGACGAGAGCGCTGGGTGGCCATATTGATGCGGATATAGCCCTCGCCAGCGGCACCGTACATAGTGCCGCTATTCACTTGCACGCGGCCACTCTCAAGCAGCCGCCGCGTCACCTCGTCACTCGTCAGCCCCGTGGAGCGAATGTCGACCCATGCTAAATAAGTGGCCTGCAGTGGCATAACAGGAAAGCCGGGCAGACGGCTGCTGAAGAAGTCACAAAGCGCGTCGTAGTTGCCTTTGATGTAATGGTTCAGTTCGTCAAGCCACGGCTCGCCGTGACGGTAAGCGGCGATGTGCGCCTCGGCTCCAAAGGGATTGATGTCGCACGTCTCGTGGATGTTGATGGCATGGTTAATAGCCTCGCGCCAATCGTCACGAGGGGTGATAATGTCGGCAGCCTGCAGGCCGGCGATGTTGAAACATTTACTGGGTGAACAACAAACGATGTAATCGTCGGTCGCCAACGTTCCAAAGGGGACGTAAGCGTTGCCGGGCATAGTGAGTTCGCAGTGGATTTCGTCACTGACGATAATGACGCCATGGCGGCGGCAGATGTCGGCAAGGCGCGCGAGTTCGTCGCGTGTCCAGATGCGTCCGCCGGGGTTGTGGGGATTGCACAACAACAGCAGGCGCGTGGTGGGCGCGGCGGCGGCTTGCTCCACGCCATCAAAATCGATGTGATACATCCCATCGGCAGCGTCCACACCAAGCGGAACCTCCACCGTGTGGCATGCGTTATTAGTCACACAAGTGAAGAAACAGTTATAGACCGGCGTTAGCAAAATGACGCCATCGCCGGGCCCGGTGAGAGCGCACACGATAGCACTCAGGGCGGGCACCACGCCGGTGGTGTAGAGCATCCACTCGCGCTCGATGCGCCAACTGTGGCGACGCTCAAACCAGTCAATCGTTGACCGGTAATATTCTTCCGGGACCTTCTCGTAGCCAAACACGCCATGCTCCAAGCGTCGGCGTAGGGCTTCCTTGATTGGCGGCGCCGCCTCAAAGTCCATATCTGCCACCCACATGGGGAGCACGTTGTCGGGGACGTTGTCCCACTTATAACAGCCGCTGCCGCGGCGCTCTGTAATCTTGTCGAAATCGTACATAAATACTTTGTTAAAAAATGAATTTATGCTATAAATGATAGTTTAGCGTCTATTTACGTCTATAACGACGTCAATTATCGTCAATTTTTTGTCTAAAATAATTAAGATAGACGGAAATGGACGTTGTTATAGACGAAATAGACGCTAACCCAAGAAAATTACCGAACTATTGTACATTAGTCGCTATTTATTTTGGCCAGAAACCAATATTTGACAGTTGGCGGGCGGCTTGATGTTGGCATCAAGGATGATTTGGCCGATGCTGTCGGCAATGATGCGGCCGGAGGTCGGGTTCTTCACGCCGGCGATGTGGCCGCGGATATCGGCGTTGACGGTTGAGTACTCAAACATCAGGTCGCTGTCGTCGCCAAAGGTGCAGTTCTCCAACACGAGTCCGTCGGCATAGCATAGCAACTGTTGTCCGCTGAGGTGACAATTCACCAATCGCAGGTTCTTACTGTGCCAGCCCAGAAACTCTCCATCAATCTCGCTATCGATAACCGTCACATTCTCCACCTCCCAAAACGCGTCTTTGGTGGTAATGCGGGCATTGCGGATAACGACGTTTTTTGCGTACTGAAACACATACTTGCTGTCACTGGTGAGTCCGTCAATATCGACGTCGGCGCAGCCCATGAATGGGTAGGTGCCGCCGTGCAGCGTCACGTCGCGCAGTCTCAGGCCGCGCACGTTCCAGAAGGTCTCGTCGGCATCGTTGATGGTGACGCGTTCCAGAGTGAGGTCGTTCATCTCGCGGAAGAACTTGGGTGCGTCAATCACTGTGTCGCGCATCGTCATGTGGTTGCTGTACCAGATGGCCGAGCGGGCACCGGCCTCAAAGTGGCAGCCGGTGATGAGAGAGCGCTCAACATGCCACAGAGGGTATTTGCCGATAAAGCGGCAGTCGACACACTCGATGTCGCTACACTCCTTGATGGCACTCTCGCCCTCGTTGATGGTGACGCGCTCCAGGCGCAGGTTGTGACTCTCGAATAGCGGGCGTTCGCCGCCAAACTCTTTATCCTTAATATAATTCATAATTCACAATTCATAATTCATAATTGAGTCCACTGCAAAAAGTCGCGATTAATTTTAAACACGAATTACCATGAATTATCCATGAATTTTTATTCTAAATATTACAATTAAAATTAATAATTCATGAATAATTAATGGATAATTTATGGAAATTCATGTTCAAAAATTTTGTTGCGATAGATGTAATACTTTTTGCAGGAGACTTATAATTCAAGTTTCTGATGTAAAAGTTATTTTATCCTTAATATAATTCATAATTCACAATTCATAATTCACAATTCAAGTTCCTGATGTAAAAGTTATTGATAGTCAGGTCAATAATAAGCGGTCACTTGTAGGGGCAGAACCTTTAGCTCGCGACCGAACGGGAGCAATTTATTCTGCCCATTTGCGGCAGGCGGGCAGAATAAATTCTGCCCCTACATTTCTCACAACCATCAATTTATCTACTTTAGAAACTTGAGTTCATAATTAAAGAGCGACCAACTACACGCTATAGGTATTTCAAGCGGAGGCGCACGAGGAAGATGGTGCCTCGCAGGCAAAGTTCAATACACATGGCAAGCCAAACGCCAATGAGGCCCATCGAGCCCACGAGCAACGCGCTGAGCGAGAGGCGGACAAGCCACATACTGCCGAGGTTCATCCAGCAAGGCGCCAACGTGTCGCCGGCACCGACCATCACACCGTAACAGACGATGGCGGCACCGAAGAGCGGTTCGGCCCACGCCTCGATGCGCAACACCCGGGCTCCCAAGTCAACAACCTCTGGCACCGGACTCATGACACCCATCATGAATGTGGCACCGTGATAGAGCAAGACTCCCATTAGGGCCATGATGACCATACCGCTGCCCACGGTAATGATGGAGAAAGAGCGTACCAAGTCGCGGCGACCGGCACCGGTGCTCTGGCCGATGAGTGTGGTGGCGGCATCGCCGATGCCGTAGCCGGGCATATAGCAGACGCTCTCGGCAGTGATGGCGAACGCGTTTGCGGCGAGCGCGACACTGCCCAACGGGGCGACAATTGCGGTGATGACGATTGCCGCCCCGCTCATCAGAGTGTGCTGCAGGCCCATGGGGAAGGCTATGTGCCAAGCGCGCTTGAGAGTGGCCGGTTGTGGACGGAACGAGCCGCTGTCTTGGGTAAGCCGCAACTCGCGCGACCAGAATGCCGCGTAGCCCAGCATCATCACCGCCACCAACCCCTCGGCGAGCATTGTGCCCAAGGCCGCACCTTCCACGCCGAGGCCGGCGCCCGGCATAGAGAAAGTCGTGCCGGCGAATGACAACTCTCGCGTCGGGAAAATCAACAAATAGTTGAACGCCACATCAAGCACACACATGAGGATGTTCAACAGGCTTGGCACCTTCATGTTGCCACTACTGCGCAGCATACCTCCGGCGAGAAATTCCATCTCAAGCAGCGGAATGCCGAGCATCAGTATCATGAAGTAGCGACCGGCTTGCGGAGCGATAGCCTCGCTGCCGCCCAGCCAGTGAGGCAGGCTGTGGCTGATGGCGACGCCGGCAATGGCGACGAGAGCCGTGAGCAGCAGGCAGGCGACGATGGCTTGGCGGAAGACATTGCGGGCTTCGGCATCGCGCTTGGCGCCAAGCAGGTGGGCCACCTGAACGCTGAAGCCCGTCGCCACCGCGCCACACACGCCTCCGAATAGCCAAATCGAGGTTGACACCAACCCGATGGCGGCGCTGTCATCGGCACCGAGTTGACCCACCATCGCCGAGTCGATATACATCATCAGTATGGTCGACAACTGGGCGAGGATGGCGGGCGTGCTGAGTTGCGCCGTGAGCAGCAGTTGCTGCCGCAGCGACATCGGTTCGCCATTGCGAATCATAGCCATCAGTCCGTCCTTTGTTTGCTTTGGGCTCATCGTTTTCAGGAAATGCGACACAAAAGTAGTAAAAAAGTGTGAGTTATTACGATTTTTTAATTAATTTTGCACAAACAAACGTGTAGAACTATGGAACAGGAACGCATTTACCCGGTGGGGATACAAGACTTTGAGGTTGTCCGCAACCGTGGCATGGTGTATGTCGACAAGACGGCATACGTCTACCGTATGGTGCATGGAGGCGCAGAAACGGTGTTCCTCAGCCGGCCTCGGCGTTTTGGCAAGACGCTGCTGTGCAACACGTTGAAGCATTTCTTCCTCGGGCATCGCGATCTCTTCAAGGGTCTGGCCATCGACAGTCTCGAGACCGAGTGGACTGTATATCCGGTGCTGCACTTCGATATGTCGCGCTGCAAGAGCGACAATATCAATGAGGTGCGGGAGGCAATCCAATGGCAGTTGCAGACTTATGAGAGAGACTACAACATACAAGATGTTGCTGAAGGGCTGGGCGTGAGGCTTCAAAATCTTGTCTACGAGGCACACCGGCAAACGGGTCAAAAGGCCGTGCTCATCTTCGACGAGTACGACTCGCCGGTGCTTAACGTCATCGATAGCGAGGAGAAGCAAATCGCTATGCGCTCGCTGTTCAACACGTTCTACGGACCGGTGAAGTCGATGTACGAGCACTTGCGCTTTGTGTTCATCACGGGCATCACCAAGTTCTCGCAGATGAGCATCTTCTCCTCAATCAACAACATCAGCAACATCACGATGGACGCCGCCTACGAGGGCAT
>JAFTDD010000051.1 GCA_017454355.1 Muribaculaceae bacterium | reverse complement strand
TCTATTTACGTCTATTTTTATCTATTGGTGTATTTCTCGTAAATTTTCGTAAATTCACGTAAATTAATTATAAACAACAGAAAATAAAATATTTACGAAAATTTACGAGAAAGATTTTACGGATTTTTCATGAGAATAATATACGAAAATAGACGGAAATAGACGAGAGGAATTTTAATTTTGGACAGGCAAACAACGAGTTGCGGATTTTAGGTTTCTTATTATTGCTGTCCGGTAAAATCCAATTGCTATAATACAATCGATTGCCCAAATGATAATTTACATTATCGGACAGCAATAGTTTCTTATGTTCTTTTGTTTTTGTCTAAAAAGTTTACGATAAGTTTTACGGATTTTACGTGAGGCTTTTTGGCGATATTAGCCAAGTTACTGATTTATTTGCAATTGTGCAAGCGCTTTCCCGCGAGCGCAAAATGTTTTGGGTTTTCAGTCGGAGATTTCGCCGCATAGGTTGTGGCGCATATAATTGGCGACAACGTTCGGCTCGAGATTCATGCCAAAGAGGTACATCAACTTGGTGATGGCGGCCTCGACAGTGATGTCACGTCCGCTGACCACACCGGCTGTGGCGAGGCCGTTGCCGGTCTCGTAGCGCGTGTCGTCCACGCCGCCGTTCACACACTGCGTGACATTCACAATCACGATGCCTCGTGCCACGGCGTCGTTGAGTGCCTTGAGGAACCACTTGTCGGTGGGGGCGTTGCCGGCGCCGAAAGTCTTGAGCACGATGCCCTTGATGCCGGGCGTGTGCAGCAGGTGTTGCAGGGTGTATTCCGGCAGCCCGGGAGTGACTTCGAGCACCATCACCGCGGTGTCCATGACGTGGCGCACCTTGAGCGGACGGTGCCCGGGCGAGCGGTAGAGGGCATCTGTGTCGAACTCGATGCCCAGGCCGATGTCGGCCAGCGGCGGATAGTTGTTGCTCTTGAAGGCGTCGAAATTGTCGGCGCTCATCTTTGTTGACCGGTTACCGCGCCACAGGTGGTTCTCAAAGAGAATGGCGACTTCCTGCACCATCGGTTCGCCGCGCGAGTCGATGGCCGCGGCCACTTGCAGCGCGGTGATGAGGTTCTCCTCGCCGTCGGTGCGCACCTCGCCGATGGGTAGTTGCGACCCGGTGATTATCACCGGTTTGTGCAAGTTCTCGAGCATAAAACTGAGGGCGCTGGCGGTGTAGGCCATCGTGTCGGTGCCGTGGAGGACAACAAAACCGTCGTAGCGGTCATACTCGCGCTCGATGATGACGGCTATTTCGGCCCAATGTTCCGGACGCATGTTGGAACTGTCGATGGGAGGCTCAAACTGGCGGTGGTCGATGTCGTAGTCGAGTTTGCTCACCTTGGGCACATTGTCAATCAGGTGGTTGAAGTCAAACGGCTGCAGCGCACGCGTGATAGGATTCTCTATCATGCCGATGGTGCCGCCGGTGTAGATTATCAGAATTCTGGGTTTCATTGTTGTGAAAGGTTGAGGGTTGAGAGGTTGAGGGGTTGAGGGGTTGAGCCTCGCGCTATCGCGCTCGGGAATAATGGATTTGTCTTTAGGGCGGCCACGCCAAGGCGAGACCCTACATTTACTCCCATTTGCGATAGCAAATGGCTAAACCTCTCAACCCTCAACCTTTCAACGAAACATTATCGTTTGTTGCGGAAAAAATTGGTCATCAGGGTGGCACATTCCTGCTCAAGCACACCGCCGGTGATGGTGGTGTCTTTGTGGAAAGGCTGCCGGGCGCAACCATAGGCGCTGTAGCCGCGTTTGGGGTCGGAGGCGCCGTAGACGACCCTGTCAATTTGGCTCCAGCCGATTGCGGCGGCACACATCAGGCATGGCTCGACGGTGACGTAGAGCGTGCATCCCTTGAGGTATTTGCCGCCAAGGGTTGCCGCTGCGGCCGTGATGGCCTGCATCTCGGCGTGGGCGGTGACGTCGGTGAGGGTCTCGGTGAGGTTGTGGCCGCGGCCAACGACCTGGCCGGTGGCCGTGACGACCACGGCGCCGATGGGCACCTCGTCGCGCTCAAGTGCCTTGTGGGCTTCGTCGAGCGCCAGTTTCATGTATCTCTCGTCATCCATTTTAACAATTCATAATTCACATTTCATAATTCATAATTGATGAGGCTGCTACATGCTACATGCTACATGCTACATGCTATATGGTTGCCGGTGAGGCGCAGTAATTTCTTGAGGTTGTCGTCGTTAAAGAGGTCGCGCGCGTGGCTCGAACTGATGCCGTCGCCGCCGGGCTTGACGGTGGTGATGCGGTTGACGTAGACCACCACCATGATGCCGCGCGGCGTGGCGTTGTTGCCGCTGACCAGTGCATCGGCCACGTTGGTGGGCATGAGTGCCATGCAGTACACTCCCGGGTCAATCCATCGCTTGCCCTTGCGGAAGTCCTTCTCATCGTAACTCTGATGGTTGTCCGGGGTGCCGGTTTTGCCTATCACCGTCAGTTGCGGCGCCACGCGTGCCACTCGCGAGTGCATCGTGCTGAGTAGCGTGTGTCCCGGCGCGCTCTGCGCGTCTTTCAGGGCTCGCAGCACGCTGCTCCATGCCGCCTGGTTGTAGGGTTTTCCGTCGGGGCGGGTGAGTGGCGGCGGCAGTGCCACGCTGTCGGTTGCCACGAGAGATGCCGTGACACGGCGCCGAGTGAGCATACGGCACCAGGCTTCGGCGAGTTTGATGGTTGTCCACTCGTTGTTGCCCTGTCCCAGCACCCACGGCACAATGGTTTGCCGCAGCGTGTGGCTGTTTTGCAACACGTTGGCAAACTGCATGTTGACCATATCGGGACTGACGATGTCGAGGGCAAACTTGCGGTCGCGGTCAAGGTGGAGGTTGTTCCACACATATTGTGCCATGTCGAGGGTGATGGTGTCGCCGGCGTTCCACGCCTTGATGCCGTAGAGGTTTTCGACGGTCTGCATCAGCGGGTTATAGAGCAGTGCGGTGACTGCCTTGTCGTCGTGTTTGAGGCGCCAGTCGGCAGTGTTGAACAGCGGGTCATTAGCCGCCACCGTCCTTTGCCCGCCATTCATGGCAAGCGTTGCCAAGGCCACGGGGTAGACGTCGTCGCTGGCCGCGAAGAACTCGGTCATCGACGGTTTGCGTCCCCAGTGCGAACTGTTGACGACCCAGCCGTCGGTGGGCCTGCCGAAGAGCATGTGGCGCCCGTCGGGCGTGGCGCCATAGTCGCCCGCCGCGGGTTGCCATCCGGCCAGTTGTGGAGCCGTGAGCACCGCCGCTGTGGCCAGCAGTGGCTTGAAGGTCGAGCCGATATATCGCCTGATGAGTGCCGGATTTTTCATGCCCAGGGCCAACTGCGGGTCGGCAAGGTGGTCATCCTCCGAGCGATAGAACGGCGCCGCCAGCACATCTCCAGTGGCGAGATCCATCACCGTGACCGACACCTCAAACTCGTTGACCGGCCTGCCGCGCTTGTCGGCACCACGCCGGAACTGCTGTTGCTGCATCAGCGAGCGGGTGTAGGCCGTAATCATTTTCTCGAGTTCTCGCGAGAGCAGCGGGTCGAGGGTGAGGCTGATGCGCGCGCTGTCATACACCGTGTTGCGTAGCGACGAGTTGAGGCCGCGCACCACTTGTTGAGTGAAGCGGTCGGTCATCGTGGCGGGGATGTCCATGCGGCGGCTGCCCTGCGAGGTGTGGGCCAACTGCGAGAGGACGAGCGCCGGGTTGTCGCGAGTGACGGTGAACTCGGCGTGCATGCTATTGTTGTCGACAATCACGTGGAGGCTTGACTTGTCGACGGGCAGTGCCACCGTGTCCATCGGTTGGCTCGCCTGCCCGTTGCTGTTGACCTCCAGCAGGCCATCGCTGTGGTAACACCTCACGTGCAGGGCATCGCCGCCTTGCTTGGCCAGGCGGAGCCGTTTCCCGTCAAATGCCATAAACAGGGCGTCGCCGCCGGGCAGGTGGAGGCATGCGATGGGTGCGCCGTCAAGGCCGTCATCGTCGTCATCATCATCGTCATCGATGTCGCCGTAGGCCGCGTCAAGAGCCAGCCAGTCGAGGTCGCTGCCGCCCGCCATGGTAATCAGGCGGCGGCCGGTGTCGAGGCGCAGTGAGGTGTAGTTGCCGGGCTGCGGGTGTCGCGGCGCGCTGCGACGCAGTGGCAGCACGCTGCCGCCGTAACTCACAAAGCAGTGGTCGTCGCTCGAGAAGAGCGGGTTGGCGGTCGCTGTGACGGTGCTGCGCCACGGGTCGCTATCGAGCGCGAGACGGAACATCGAGGGGATGAGGCGCACCGACGTGATTTTGATGCCGCCGCGGTCGTTCACGGCGCTGATGGCCAGCAGTCGCTCGCCCATGCGTTGCCGCTGGCGGGTGAGCAATGCCTCAAGGCTACTGTTGACGTAGAACAGTCGCTGCTCTTCATCGTCGATGGCGTCGTCGTCGATCGCCACCAGTCGCAGGTCGCTGGCTCGTCCGGCCTGCATGACGTCGTTCTCGTCGTAGGGTAGCGCGAAGGTGAGGCCGCGATAGCGCTTGTTGAGGTCGGCGATGCTGTAGCACGGCTTCTGCTTGCCGGCATTGCCGCGGTCGACGAGCGCCTGCAGCAGTTCGTTGCCGTGGCTGATGAAACCGCTGGTCGAGTCGGGCGTGTAGACGCCGGCCCGTGCCAATCGGCCCAGCGAGTTGCAGCCGTGAAGCACGTAGGCCAGCACGGCAATCACGGCCACCGCGATGGCGATGCCTGACAGGGTGCGGCCGTGGCGCTCGTGCCACTGCGGGTCGAGACGTGGCGCTGATTTATCCATAATCGGTGAAAGGTTGAGAGGTTGAGGGTTGAGGGGTTGAGAGGTTGAGAGTTGAGGGGTTGAGAGGTTGAGAGGTTGAGCCTCGAAGTGGGCAGAATAAATTCTGCCCCTACAAGCGCTCGGGGATAATGGATTTGTCGTTGCGGAACGGCCACGCCAAGGCGAGGCCCTACATTTATTTCCATTTGCGATAGCAAATGGCTCAACCCCTCAACCATTTAGTAGGCGAAGAGTTTGTTGATGTCGGCCTTAAGGCGGCATTGCTCCAGTTGCGAGACGGCCCAAAGGTAATACACCGGCATATTGAGGCCCCGTTTGACGCCGCCGTTGAGCGTCTGGAATGCGTCGTTATCAATCTCGAATGTCTTGCCGGCAACGGTTAATGACTTGATTTGCACCATTGTGCCGTCGCCTAGTTTGACAGCCTGCTCGAGCAGGCTGTTATCCGGCGTGATTGTTATTGTGCCGCCGTTGCTCAGGGCGAGGCTGCAGCCGCCGGCAAACTCGGCGCTCAGCGCGTCGTCGCCCAGCGAGGCGTAGTAGGCGCGGTTCAGCGCGAGGAGCCGTTCGCGGTTGATGGCTTGCGACATGAGGGTGTCGGTGTAAATGCTATCATTGCGCAGTCGCATTTTCATTGCGATATGCACATTGTTGGTGCGCCACAGTGCCTCGAGGTTCCATTGGGCGATGTGGGTCATCGGGTGGTCAAAGGCGATGTCGCCCGTGAGGGTGTCGCTGATGGCCGTGGTGTGGCCCAAACTGTCGGTGAAAGAGTAGTGTCGCAGTTGCACGAGGGTTTGGCTGCGCGCCAACGTGTCGCCAGTGATGACGGCCTCATGGCGTGGAGCGGGACTTGTGGCGGTGTTGACTGTTGCCAGCCTCGAGCCGAGCAGAGCGCCTCCCATCAGGCACACCAGCGCGAGTATCGCCGGCAACGGCCCGGCCTGGGTCAAGGAGTGCCACCATGTTGCCCATCGGTTGCTGCCCATCGGTTGCTGCTCGTTGCTCGTTGTGGGTTGTCCGGTTGGCGTGGGGGCGTCGGTGGCGTTGTTGTAGACATCGGCGGTGTGGATTGAGTATTGGCTGCGTTGCTGTGGGCGTTCACGGCGCGTGAGCCGGGCGAAGGCGTCGCGTTGCTTGAGCACTGCTGCCGGCAGGGTGGGAGTGTCGCCGCTCCAGTCAATGATGATGGCTCCCTGTGGTGTGGCAATGTCGCCGAAGTGGGCCACCACTCGCGCGTCGGCGATAAACCGCGAGTAAGTCCGGTAACCGTCTTCCACACCAAAGGCGAGTCCCAGTCGCGGCCTCACCGACTGCGGCATAGCGTCCAGCGCCTCCAGTAGCGGCCCCAGGCGGCTCGCCTGACGGATTTTGTCGCCAAAGAGGGCGTCGGCCTGCGGTAGCCTGATGTAGACCTTGCAGTCGTCGAGTATGGCGAGAGCAATGGCGTTGATTAGCGTCATTGTCGCGCCGGAGGGGCGGACTGCCGACGGAATTGTTGTGGCAATAACGGCGTCGACTTGGCGGTTCTCGCTGTCGTAGTCGTGTATCACATCGATATGGTCGAGCAGCACGGCCAACGGGCGGTTGAGGCTCGAAGCGTCTTCGGCGGCGAGTTCGGCCACGCCGCGCATGTTGTAACGGCGTCCCATACCCTCAAAGCGCGTGTAGTCGCCTTGGGCGATGACCATGGTCATGCGGCCGGACGGGCGTGTGAAGGCGAACAGGGCAGCGTGTCGCTCGGGCAAGTCGCCGTTGAGCGGCATGCCGTAGTCGTCGGCCTCACGTGAGATGCCCGGCGTGAACTCGATGACGCTATCGCCGCGCGAGTTGACCGGTGCTCCCCACACTTTGCGTTCTATCTTTATTTTTAATTCATAATTCATAATTCACAATTCATAATTGGTGAGCCTGCTACATGCTACGTGCTATATGCTATTTGTTGCCGAAGAAGTAACTCAGCAGGTTGCCGTAGTCGCAACCCGGGTCAAGGTCGTGTTGCAGCAGGATATCGGTGAGCAGTTGTGTTGTGCCCAACGCCAGCGGCACCGCCGTGTCCCACTCGCTGGAGAAGTGGGTGTCGTCGCTCTTGCCGTAGATGCGGAAGTCCATGTCGATTGGATGTCCCACAAGGAACGTGTGGGGAGCCAAACCGATGGCGGCGCACCCATCGCCGCCGCCTTGATATCCGGTGAGGGCACGGAACTCGCGGTCCCTCAACTCAATGTGCCGTCGCAGCGGCAGCGGACTCACTACGCCGGTGTCGCTCTTGCCGAGCGACATCACGGTGAACTCGACTTGTTTCTTGAAATAATTGCTCGAAAACTTATAGTTGCCAAGCAGCCTGGCCACCTCGATTGGGTTGCCATCGTCGTCGTGTCGCTTATCGGTGATAGCCACGCTATTGCTCAGTGCCAAATGGAACTCAAGGTCGCTGCTGAAGGTGAGTCTCTTGCCCATGAAATGCCGGGCAAAGGCCATAGTGAGCCATGAGTAGATGAAGTTGGCGTCGCGCTGCCCGTCCTCGTACACTTTTCCCATCGTGCCGTCGTTGATGAGGCTGTCGACGCCCTTGAGCGCGAGATACCAATGCTTGCCGCCGGCGGTCATTGTGTTGAGTTGCTGCAGGGTGTGCAGCATGGTCGAGAAGTCGTCGTTGGCGCTCAACGCGCGGTCGCGCGCCTTGTCGCTCAACCTGCCTTGGGTTGCCATCAAGTCGCTCACCACGATGTCGGTTGCCGTGACGGCATATAGCAACGGTGTGAATGCAAGTCGCGCGGCGGTGTCGGTAAACGAGCGACGGTCCATCGCGGAATGGTTGCGGCTGAGCATACGGCTGATTTCCAATTGGTTCCATGCGGCATCGATGGCGTTGACGACAGTGTCGACCTCAAGTTTCCAGAAGTTGTCAAGCAGCCCCTTGCCGTCAACCATCTCCTCTTTGCCCTCGGGCACGTAGCCGGCGCGTTGCAATTCCTTGAACACGTTGCCGTTGTCGATGTAGCGGTTGCGGCTCTTGACGGCATAGTCGTTGCCATCGCTGATGTCCTCGGCCGCGGGCGTGTACTCGCCACCGCGGACAAACACAGTGGTGCGCGTTTTGTTGTCGCCTTTGGTCCATTGCCGCAGGCCGAAAATCTTTTGGTCACACTCCAGCAGGGCCTCATAGATGCTGCTGAACATCGTCAGGTTGTCGCTTGTGAAACACTCGCCGGGAATATCGGCAAGGAGCACCTCGACCGTCTTGCCGCCGATGGTCACGTGGTCGGCGTACACATCGTCTTGCCGCATCGGGAACATCGCGGTCTTCTCGATGTGCATCAACTGGTTTCTGAGTTGCAGGATGGTGTTGAATAGCGGGTTTGAGCGTTTGCCGTCGCCAATCGTGCTATGGCGCTCCAGAGCCGTAATCAAGTCGCGCAACAAGTAACTTTTGCCGCTGCTTGTGGTGCCGGTGACAGCGATGCGCAACTGCGGTTTACTGCCCCAAGCGTGTAACAATCTGTCGTATAATGCCATATTTCAATTCATAATTCACAATTCATAATTCACAATTGCGCTGCTCGCTACTTACTGCTCGCCACATGCTACATGCTACGTGCTACTTGCTACTTGCTACTTGCTGCGCGCTACGCTGCATGCGGTCATGAAGGCCAGCAGGACGGCGCTCTCGAGCGCTTCGCCCACGGCATCGACGCCAAGCCCCGGGTTTAACCGTCCGGTGAACGGTAGCCACCCCATGTAACTCAAGAACAGATAGACGGTTGTTCCCACCCACATCAGCATTGCCAGCAGGCGCCACGAGGCGGTGCGGCTCACGGTGAGCGCCTTGAGTGGTTGCACCGACTGACGGCTGCTTTGGCGGTCGGGCACACTGTGGTGAACCACCGCCCAAGCCAGCAGCGCGAGCAGCAGGCCGTAAGCCAAATAGGCCACCGCGCCCCATGCGCCCAGGAAGGCGGCCGGCAGCGACACGTCGTTGAGCACCACCGGCGACTGTCCGCCGCTCACAGAAGGGTGCAGCGGCTTGTCCTCGTTGCTCAACGGGTCGGCGCCGCGGTTCCAGTTCAGGTAGTGGTCCATCACAATCATAAACTCGACGTCCTGCACGGCATACCGGTAGCCCGAGCGGCTGTAGTTGTTGAAGTCGGCGCTGAGCGACATGCGTCGTGTGCCGCGCCCGAAGTCCACCTTGTCGGGGTCTAACACATAGTTTGGCACAAACACGTGCAGCACAACCACCAGCAGCACCGCCATGCCGGCAAAGAGCCAGCCGAGTTGCCGCTTCTCGATGTCGTTGGCCACTCGCTCGTCGGCGCCGCTCTGCTCCAAATAGGTGCTCTTGAACGACAAGGCGTAGATGATGTAGACAAACACTACAAACCCGACGAAGTTGGTGAAGTATCCCATATCGCCCGCACCGAAACCCACGGCCGCCACAAAGTGAATCACCGCGGCGGCGAGCATCGTCACAAAGCGGAACACGCGGCTGCGCACCGCGTCATTGCCACGGCAATTGCGTGCCAGCACCCACGTGACGCCGCCCAAAGCCATCGCTGCGGCGATGGTCACGAGCGAGACGCCCGCGCCGCGGCTGAACGTGAGCCCCATGACGAGCATCCAGAGCGCCAGCAGACCGCCCACGGCGGCCGTCACGGCAAGCGTGACCCACTGCACGCGCGGCGCCGGGGCGTCCATGGTCATGATGTGACGCGAGGTGTGGCTGAGCGACACCACGACAAGCAGAGTGATTATCGCCGTGGCGAAGTTGCCGGGTACGGTCGCCGCGACAGCGGTGATGACGGCCAGCAATGCGAGTGTCGTGCCCCACCACGGTATGTTGGACGGCAGGCGCACTCTCGCGCCGGCCAGGCAGGCAATCTGCAGCAGGGCAGTGAGCGCAACCGTTATAGACAACGTGTAGGGCACGCTGCGGTGCAGGTCGTTGATGCCCACACGTGTGTTCCACGCCAGCGGGTTGTAACTGAACACCTCGCCGGGCAGGTAACTGTCGAGCACCATCGGTGTGACGCCGGTGTCAAGCACGGTCACCAGATAGACCACACATGCCACCAGAGAGAGGACGGTGACAACGAGAGCCGTCCACGCGCCGGCAAGGCGGTTGCGGCCGGCCGTCGCGCGCTCGCGTGGAATGTAAACATGGCTATGGTTAAACAGCACCGCCAGCGAGAACGTGAGCAGCAGCGTGAGCGCCGCGTTGACCGGAGTGACGGCCGCCAGTTTGTCGAAGTAAGGATAGGTATAACTCAGTTTGAGCGCAATCATGTTTTTTGCCACGCAGTAGGCTGTCGCTATTGCCAGCACGATGAGCACCAGTTGGCGGGTGCCGCGGCGGTGGCCGTAGCCGGTGAGTTGCCCTTTGCGCAGCCGCCGGTCGTCAAAAATCACCCATGCGGCGGCCATGAGCACGACTGCCATGAGCAGTGTGGGCCACAACATCGCGAGGGCAAACCGGCCGTCGATGATGCCGGCGCGCATTGCCACCGTGCCGTCTGCCAGACGGATGTTGACCGGTTGCAGGCAGGGAGTGAGCAACGCGCCGTGCAGTGGAGTCTCGCTGCCGTCAGGCGCGCGCAGCGTGGGCGTGTCCTCGCCGGCAATCAAGTTGCACAGTTCGCTGTTGAGACATCCCGAGAAGGCCGGCACAAGCATGCCGCAGGGCGAGGGGAACTCGCTGCCGGCTTGGCTCAAGGTGAGCAGGCCGGCAAACGGAGCGGCCCACGCGCGCAGCGTGTCCAACCGCTCAACGTAGGTGATGGGCTTGGGAAACGACACCGTGGTCTTGTCGCCATCGGCGCGCAGCATCACGTGGCCGGCGCCCCAGTCGGTGGCGATGAGTGATGGCTTGGCGACGACGTTCACGCTGTCGAGGGTGAAGTAGTCGTCGGCTTTCGGTTGACGGTAAGTGCTGCGGCTCATCTGCCAGAATTGCAGTTTGCACGGCACCGCGCCGTCTATTGCAGCCTGCGCGCCGGTGTTGTAACTGAAGGCGTAGCCGACTGTGGCCTGACCGTGACACAGGCGCGTGGCCTCGTCAAGAATTACCAAATGCCACACGGCCTTGTCGCTGCGGTGGTCGCTCTCGGTGCGGAACAGGAACGAGCGCACCGCGGCAACGTCGGCTTTATTGAGTTTGGCATCGTGGCGCCGCAGCGCGTCAGCCAGCAACACATATTGTGAGTGGTGGCCGGCCAGAGCGCCGCTCTGTCGCAGGGTCGCCACGTCCACCTCCACGCGTTTGCCGCCGAGGGCAACCTCAATCACGTCGGCGTCGTCAAGAGCGTGCTTGTTGGGGTTCGCCTCGTTGACTTTGTAGTATGGGAGCGTGTCGGTATGGGCCACGGTGATGTCCCACGAGAGGCCGTCGTCGGCGAGCGACACTGTCATTTGGCCGGCCGGCAGACGCGAGAAGGCGATGTCGCCGCCGCGCCCCACTGTGAGGCCTGTCGTCTTGCTTAGCGAGAAACCGTCGATGGCAAGAGCCGCGCGCCGGCTGTTGCACGTGGTCATGCTCAGCATGAGTGCCACAATGAGCAGCAGCGTGGCGCCGAAAATCTTGCGGCCGGTGGAGTCGAAACTTGCACCCATAGTGAGTAATCAGTAATCAGTGATTAGTAATCACGAAAAACGAAAAACTAACATGCTACATGCTATATGCTACATGCTATTACTGCCTATGCGTCAAAGAAGTATAGCAGCAACTTGCCCTGGTCATCGCACCCCTCGGGCAGCGGAATGCCGGCGGCAAGCATGACATCAGTGATGAGTTGTCGCGAGCCGAAGCACAGGCGCTCCAATGGCCGTGTGGCCCCCTTGAAGAGGTTGTCGTCAACGTGGCCGTAGATCTTGAAGCGCCGGTCGATGGGCGTGGCTGTGAAGTAAACATGGGGTGGGATGGACGTGAACTGCCCCACGGGTCCGTCGGCGCTGAGGTGAGTCGCGCTGCCAAAGGAGTAGATGCGCGCGGCGATGTGGTCGCCGATGGCGTTCTCCTCATGCTTGTAGTCGGTGCTGTTGACCATATAGGTCTCGGGCGCGTTGAAATAGGTTTGCTCGTCCTCCACCACGCGGTCGACCATAGTGAAGAGATCATTGCGCAACTCGTCGGGGTTCTTGATGTCGGTGCCGTGGTTGCGGGCGGTGAGCCATCGCCACAACTCGTCGGCGTCAATGTCGAGGCTGTGGTGATTGATGGCGCGCGCGAGCATGGTGACAAAGAGCGAGTAGGTCAAGTCGGCGTCGCCGGCGCAGCGGTTGTAGATGGCTTGATACAGTCCGTCAGGAATCAAACTGTCCATGCCCTTGAAGGCGAGGTACCACCGTTTGTCGGTAGCCTTGTTGTCGCCCACGAGGGCCATCGTGCCGGTGAGCATGTCATAGAAGGCGTTTGTGCTTGTCTCGTCGGGCTGTGGCGTGAGGGCCTTGCTCACGGGCATAGCACTCTTGTCGCAAAAGACGATGTCGGTGGCGGCGTAGGTGAAGTAGAGGTAGTAGAAGTTGCGCAGGTGAACGTTTTCAAAGGCACTCTGGCTGATTTCCGTACCCACGCCTTCGCTCACAGCCTGCCCGATGAGTGGCCACGCTTGTGAGATGGCGTTGAGTGCACAGTCGGTCACGTAGTCAAAGAAGTGGGTGATGAACTCTCGGCCATCAATGCGCTTGTCGTTCCCGTCGGCTACATAGCCTTGGGTCTTGAGGTCGGCCATCACCTCGCGAGTGGTGCGGTAACGGTCCACGCCGGCCGTGCCGCCGGCGTTGTCGGCGCTCGGGTCGTCGGTGTTGTCGGGGATGTCGCTGAAGTGCACCGTGCGTTGCACGTGGTCACCCCGGCGCCAGGTGCGCACCACAAAGACGTTGCCGCTCAACTCGAGCAGTTGGTTCTTGACGTGCTTGAACACGTTGAGCGCACCGGCCTCAAAACATTCACCCGGCACATCAAGAAACTCCAATCGGCAGTCAGGCGTGCCGCTGCCGGGAGCGGCCAGCAGGCACGCGTAGTGGGTGCGGCAGGCGTATAGCCTGCTGCGCTCAATGGCGCCGTTGCTGCCGGTGGTGCGGCGGTTGAGGTCGCTAAAGTCGAGAAAGCCCGGCACACTGGTCACGCGGTAGCCCATGCGGAATTGCAGAGCCGCCGCAATGTCCTGTAGCAGGTAGGTCTTGCCGCTGGTGGTCGCGCCCACAAGGGCCAAACGCACCGTTGGCGCACGGCGGCCGAGCAGTCGCCGTATGTATCTCCATAGTCGTTTGATAATCTCCATAGCGATATCCGTGAGGGAGGCACCGCCCGGTGCCGCCCGTTAAATATGCAAAGATAATAAAAAAGTACGAAGTACGAAGTATGAAGTACGAAGTTTTTTTACTTTTCTCGCAATCGCTCAGAGTTTGAGGTCGTTGATGGTGACGCCGGGGCGCAGGCGGCACAGGTCAACGTAGCGGTCGATGCCCGGCACAACGCCCTGCTCGCTGAACTGCCACACCGTGTAGCGGCCCTGCCAGTGAATTTGTGGCTCGACGGTGGCATATCGGCCAATGTAAAGTGGAAAGTCGTTGAACTGCGGCACAAGCCAGGTGTTGTAAAATTCCAGCGTGGAGTAGATGATTGGTTTGCGGCCGTAGATGCGCTCCAGCAAGCGCGCCATCAGCAAGACGCTGTCTTGCAATTGTCGTCGCGACAAGTCGCCGATGCGCTCCACGTCAATCATGGGCAGCAAGTCTTGACTGTCAGGGGCAACGTGTGTGGTGAAGTTCTCGACTTGGTCGGCCACGGGCGATGTGGTGGAGAAGAAGTGGTAACTGCCCACGAGGATGCCGTTGCGACGCGCGTGGCGCACGTTGTAGTCGTGATGGGGCGAGTGGTAGGTTGCGCCCTCGGTGGCTTTGATGTAGGCGAAGTGTATGTTGGTGTCGGCGGCGACTTTGTTCCAGTCCACGAGGCCTTGATGGCTCGAGAGGTCGATGCCTTGATAGTCGAGGCGACCGCGCACGCGTGACGCAACGGAGTCGCCCGTCTCGGCGCCGCAGCCCGCGACGGCCGCCGATAGCAGCAGTGCCGCGAAAGCTCCTATTAACCATCTCATCTTCAGCATCTATAATTAAATTTAATTATCTCCCGTGAATTATCGTGAATTATCATGAATAAAATATTTTACGGAAATTCACTGAAATTCACTGGAGAATATCTTTGTTTTGAGGGTTTTACCTGCATGGGTGTGGGCGGGGGCGGTGCCCGCCCACCTTTGACGGGGGTGACGAGAGATAATTGTTTAAAAGTCAGTCGTCGTTGTCGGCGCTACTCTTGTTGGTTTTGCGTTTTGTGCCGGAACTCTTGGCGCTCTTTTTGGCCGTCTTGGCGTTGCGTGCGGCGGCTCGCTGTTTGTCGCGAGTGGAGGGCTGCTTGGCCTTTTTTGTCTTGGCTTTAGTCGTGGTTACCTTGGCCTTGGCACTATTGGCGGCAGCGGTCGCCGTGGCAGCGGTCGCTTTGTCCGACTCGTCATCATCGTCGTCGTCATCGCGCTCGGCCCGCTGTTGCTCGGCCTTTTGCTTGCGGGCTTTCTCTTTCTCGGCCTTCTCGCGTTCCTTCTTCTCTTTTTCGGCCTTCTCGCGCTCTTTCTTCTCTTTCTCGGCCTTCTCCTTTTCGGCCTTCTCGCGTTCCTTTTGGGCCTTTTCGGCTTTCTCTTTTTCGGCTTTCTCGCGCTCTTTCTTCTCTTTCTCGGCCTTTTGTTTGGCGGCTTTCAGTTCGCGCTCGGTTTTTTGACGGGCTTCTTTTTCGGCCTTGGCTTTTTCCTTTTCGGCTTTCTCGTCGCGCTCGGCCCTTTCGGCCTTCTCGCGCTCGGCCTTCTCATGCTTGAAGCGTTCGATTTTCTCGCGCTCGCTCTTCTCGCGGGCCTCCTCACGGCGTTCCTGGGCGGAGGCTTGGACTTCTTTCTTTGGCTCCTCGCCGGCCTTGGCTTCTTCTTTCTTTTGGCGCTTGGTATTGCGGACGGGGTTGTTCTTGATGAGCAGGTCGTTGACCGTGACGCCATCGTTAAGGCAACTCAAGTCCACATTGCCCTCGATGCCGGGGATGCCGTCAATACCGGGGATGCGGCCTTCTTGGGTGAACTGCCAGATGGTCCACTTGGCGCCGTAGGCCAGCACAGGCTCGACATCGTCGTTGCCGCTATAACGGGGAATGAAGAGTTTGTAGTCGGCAAAAGACTTGTCGAAGTTCTCTGTAAAGTAACTCATGCCCACATAGATTAGCGGCTCGCAGCCGTAATGCTCACGTATGAGGTCGGCAAACGCTTTGACGCTGTCTTGCAACTGTTTGCGCGTGAAGCCCACCACTTTCAACTCAACGTCAATCATCGGGATGAGGTCTTGCTTGTCTTTGTGGACGGTGCGCTTGAAGTTGGCGAACTGTGCCGTGACGCTGCTTTTCATTGAGAAGAAGTGGTAACTGCCCACCTTGATGTGGTGCTTGCGGGCACCGTTGAGGTGGTAGGTGTAGCACTCGTCCACGCGTTTGGCGCCCTCTGTGGCTTTGATATAAGCGTACTTGATGTTTTTGTCGGCTGCGATTTTTGCCCAGTCGGCCCCTTTCTGATAGCGAGCCACATCGATGCCGTCGTAAGGCAAGTGTGACTCCCAGGTGCGGCCGGAGCGGTCGGCACCGATGGGTGTCAACTTCTTGATGCGTCGGTCAAGGCCTGACGCACAAAGTGTTGCCAGACATACCAGGGCCAGAATGATGTGTCGCAGTCTCATCATAATAAGTACAAAGTACTAAGTACGAAGTACGAAGTGCATAGAAAGCCGCCACAAAATTACAAAAAAAATATCAGACAACAATAAGTCGTTATTGTCGTCTGATAATTTTGGAGTCACCAAAGTTTGTCGGACTCATAGAGGTCACTCGGAGCGACCACGAGTTGTCCGCTGTCGATGTTTCGGCTTTTCATGACATCGTCTAAACCATAGAGGTGGTAATCGCTCACGTGACGAGGCTTGCACAATTCCACGCCAAACTGCTCTTTGTAAATGATATAGACTAATTCTGAACAGTACATTTTGCCATTGTCGAATTTGAATTCCAAATCGTATGGCTGGCCGAGAAATTTCTCGTAATCAATTCGCACGTCATCGTTATAGTACCGTTTTCTTGCCGCATATTTGCCCCTACCGCGGTTTTTCCATTCCTCCCACTTTGTTAACTTGACGGTCTTCGAGGCTTCAAGAACGTATAGTCCGTCGGGCTTGCGTATAATGATGCCGCAGTGGGTCCATGGAGAGGCCGTTGCTGCCGCAATCATCGGGGATTGCCTGCTTGTCGACATCTGGAAAACAATATCTCCCTCTATTAGAGGATCAGTGGCTCGATGTGAGTATAGGTCACGAGTGGTGAATGCAATCAATAGGAAAGCGGTAATTGCAATTATGGATAATACAATTTTTTTCATTGTTTGTCGCGCTTGAATGTGCTGCTTTCATTTGGTCTGGGAGGATAAGTGAATGTTCCATAAATTGGGTTGTAATCCACAATACGCTCTATTCCGCGGGTTGCAGCAGCTTTAGCTGTCGTTTTGCAGTTATTTGTGATTAAATTGTATGAGGCTCTTTTAGGGTCATTTGCCTTGTCAAGAATAGTTCTCTCTGCACTCTCAATGTCACAGCCAATATATTGGTCAATACGAATTGTTGTCTAATCCTTAAAGATATCGGCAAGTTTGTTGACACAATCCTGCAGCGATTCGCCGTAATTGAAATTAGGAACATCGCGAGTTCGGAAGTTACCGTCAGCTGCGACACCAATGAAACCTTCATGGTATCTGCCATATTCGTAGTACTTGGCATGTCCGTTCTTGTCGATGAAAATTACACCTGCGTGGCCAAGAGGTAATGAGTTAACGTTTATTGCTCTGAACCCTAATTCAAGAGCGCGCGAGCCTGTGTTGTTTGTGACTCCTATCTAATAGTCAGGAAAATCTACATACAACGCACAAGGACAATCATCACGAGTCTGATGCGTTTGTGCATCAGAAGACTCATTGTCGCAGAACAAGTTCTAAATAAATTCTTCATTTTCTGTTTTAGGATAACGCCATGTGCCGCTCTCCCGGATGACGTTTTGTGTTTGCTGCCAACTATTCAGTTGGTCTAAAAAAGGAAATCTAAGAAAAAATTTCATTATTAGATTCTTTGGAGGTTTAATTCTGAGCGTGGTTGGGCCTCCGTTTTCACCAACCTGCTCAGCAACCAATTATTGATTGCAGTACAAAATTAGTGACAAAGTTTCTGCCTTGCAATAGTATAAAGAAAAAAGTAAGGGAAGTTAAAGAAATTATTAAATAAGTGTAAAATTAAATATTAACACAGCCATAATAAAAAATTTAGACTATTGTTCAATTGCCAATTTTTTATATTAGCGTGGCAAACTAAAAGAGATTGTCCTTAATTGTATTTGATTATCTTGATAATTAATGAATTGTCTTTATTGACTTTGTTGTCTTTAACTGAGTCCACTGCAAAAAGAAAATAGTCTCATACCGCAAGTTGTTTTTTAACATAAATGTCCATTAATATTCATTAATCGTAGTCGCAGAGTTGATATTTTGAATAAATATTAATGGATAATTAATGGAAATTCATGTTAAAATTAATCAGCGACTTTTTGCAGTGGACTCAAATCTTTAATTATATTGACGTTAGTCAGAGGGCGCCGCAGGCTTTGAGGGCCATCAGGAGAATGAAGGAGAGCAGCAGCGAGGGCATGCAGCCGGTGCAGCCCACGGTGTGGACCTGTGGCCGGTTGTCGTTGTCGCCGTCGATGGTGCCTCCGCCCATTGCGGCCGGCATGGTGCTGCCGGGCAGCGAGGTGTTGTGGGGGATGAGGATTGAGCGCGGCGCGCCTCCGCGTGCCGGACCCACGACGCCGTCGCGCTCGAGCGTGTCGAGGATGTCGTTGGCGCGCTCGTGGGTGATGCCAAACTGTCGGCATAGCATCGACGGGGTGATGGCGTTGCACAAGGCGAGGAACTGCATTACCTGTGGCAGCAGCGGGTCGCGTCCGTCAGGCGACAATTGGCCGGGTGTGGTGGCGTGAGTGTCGCCAGGCTGCTTGTTGAAGACCGGCGGAGTGGTGGCCCGCTGGTGGAGATGGTCGGCCTGCTCGCTGTCGAGCGGGATATAGGCATAGTCGCCGATGACCTGCAACGGCGAGCCGCACTGGCTGCAGGTGGTGCGGTAGTCATTGGCGATGAGCGTCTCGAGGCTGTCGCGAACGGTTTGCCCACACAACGGGCATTTGACCTGGTTGTGTCTCATATTTCCTCGTAGTGTGCCTCAACCACTTGCGGCGGAATGTCGGTTGGGGCACCGACAGGCTCGGACGGTGCCGAGCCGGCTTGGCCCGGGATTTCCTCAAAGTCGGCGTACTCGCCTTGTGGCGTGGCGGCACGTGTGGTTGTCCCGTCACCGCGACCGCAGAACGGTCCGTCGCCATACATGCGGCGCGCCGCCTCTTGCGCGTCGCGCAGGGTGCGGCGCATGGTCCACATCATCAGCCCGATGCGCACCACAGGGATTAGCACCAGCAGCAGGATAACAACGAGTAAAAATTTCAAAATTGTCATTGTCAGTCGTTAGTTGTTGTGAGGCCGTGGATGAGAGCGAGCACCACATAGAGTGCTATTGCCACAGCCAGGCCGGGTATTCCCATGACTGTTATTGCACAAAGTGTGCCAATGAGCAATATGAGTTGCGGCCAGATGACGCGCGGTGAGAAATCGTGGATTTTGAGTGAGAACATCCTCAGGGGGCTCACCATGAGCCACGACATGAGGATTATCATCGAGAACGTGACCCACAAGGGTATGCCGCCATCGATTGCCAGGGCGGTGTATCCCACCCAGAAGATGGCGTTGGCGGGGATGGGCAGTCCGGTGAAGGTGGTGGTCTGGTTTGTGTCGACGTTGAAGCGGGCCAGACGCAGTGCTCCGCCCACGGCGATGAGGATGGCCGCGAGAGCCCAAAGGCCCGTTTGCGGCTCAATCATATAGTAGACGAGCATTGCCGGTGCGAGGCCGAAACTCACCAAGTCACACAACGAGTCGAGTTCCTTTCCGATGGCGCTCGCGGCGCCGATGGCGCGAGCCACAAGGCCGTCGAGGAAGTCGGCCACGGCGGCCACAACGAGTAGCATGTAGGCCAATTGATAGCCTTGCCAGTCGCCGATAACCGGTTCACACAGGCGAGCGGCAGCAATGCAAGCCATTGCGCCGCAAATGAGGTTGATGCAAGTTATCGCATTGGGAATGTTATTCTTAATCCAATTCATTGTGTTGCAAATTGTTTATCTGAGAAATCTGAGAGTTCTAAGATCTCTTAGAGTTCTAAGAAATCTAAGACCTCTGACAACCTTGAAATTTAATGCGTTATCTTGCCAGGCGTGCCACGAGGGTCTCGCCACCCCAGGTGCGGTCGCCCAGTTTGACGAGCACCTCGGTGTCGAGCGGCAGGAAGATGTCCACTCGGCTGCCAAACTTGATGAAGCCGATGAAGTCGGTGATGCTCACTTGCTCGTTGGGCTCGACGTAGGTGACGATGCGTCTGGCGATGGCGCCGGCGATCTGACGCACAACAATCCGGTCGCCGCCGGGTGTCTCAATCACGATTGTCGAGCGTTCGTTGTCGGTGCTGCTTTTGGGCAGGTGCGCCGCCATAAAGCGGCCGTTATGGTGCTTGACATAAGTCACCTTGCCGGCCACCGGCACCCAGTTGGCGTGAACATTAAAGGGGCTCATAAACACCGATAACTGTATGGCATTGGCATGCAGCACCTCGTCCTCGTAGACTTCTTCCAAGGCCACGACGCGCCCGTCGACCGAACTCACTACCACTTGTGGAGTGATTTCGCCCTTGAAAGAGCGCTTCGGAAACCTGAAAAAGTTGAGAACGGTGGCAAAGATTGCCAGGCAGATGATGGTGACAATTATCGACACCGGCCTGACGCCGATGAGCAAGAACATTGCTATGATGACGGCGATGATGGTTATCAGTGTGATAATTATCACGTTGACCCCTTCGTGATGCAGTTTGACTCTCATCGTTACTTTACGCTAAGTTGACAATTAATCTGCAAAATTAATAAAAAAGTGTGACGTGCAACGTATATCTATAAAAAAACTTCCCCACGCTCACACGCGGGGAAGCCCAATACTAATAATTACTAATACTTGAAAACTATTGCTTAGTCGGCCGATTGTTGTCGCCACACGGCCAACCAAGGCACCCGTTTCACAACGGAATCGCTACATAATTCTGTACCGCTGCAAAGGTAATACTTTTTTTGGACATAGCGAAATTTTTTGGAGATTTTGACTAATTTTTTGGACAAAAAGTGCAAAAATCGCTCGAAAACTACAATTTTTAGTCGTTGGTCGATAATGGGCGGGGCGGTGCCCGCCCACCTTGAACGGTTGTTGACCGTCGTTAGCCGATAGTTTTTAGCATTTGGGCGGCGGTGAGCATCGTGACGGGGTGGCGCCAATCGGGTGAAACGGCTGCCATCGGCTCGAGAACAAACCGGCGCAAGTGCATGCGCGGGTGGGGCAGAGTGAGGCGGGGCGAGTGGAGAATCGTATCGCCGGCGGCGATGATATCTATGTCGACAATGCGGTCAAGGTATTGCCCTTGCTTGCTGCGGTGGGCTCCTGAGCCAATCTCCCGCTCGATGGCTTGGCACAGGTCGAGCAGTTGCAGCGGTGTGAGAGCGCTATTTAGCGTCACGCCCACGTTGATGAAACTGTTGGGCGAGTCATAACCCCAGGGGGCGCTCTCCACAGGCTCGCTCACGGCCACATCGCGTGCCGCGGCGCGCTCGCACAGCAGAGCGACCGCTCGCGACACGTTGTCGCGGCGGTCGCCCAGGTTGCTGCCCACGTTCAAGTGGTAGACTGTCATGATTAAGTAATTGGTAATCTGTTTCGGTCGACAGTCAACGGTCAACCATTCATTTCTTGTAACTCTTTTTGTAGAATTTCTTGGTGACAACGGTGGCGGGGTAGACCTTGCGGCGCACTCTCACACTCAGTTCGGTGCCCAAATCTCCCACGGGTCGCTCAACGAGTGCCACGGCGATACTCTTGTCGACGCTGATGCCGCGGTAGCCCGTTGTGACGTGGCCCACGACGTGCTCTCCGTAGAGCACCTCGGCGCCATGGCGGGCGATGGCACGGTCGTGGATTTCGAGACCCACAAGTTTCATGGCGCTACCCTCGGCCTTCTGGCGCGCGCAGGCCTCCTTGCCGATGAAGTCGCAGGGCTTGTCGAGTTTGACAAACATGCCCAACGTGGCGGCTATTGGCGAGATGTCGGCCGTGAGTTCGTCGCCATACAGCGGCAGACCCACCTCAAATCGCAGCGTGTCGCGGCAGCCCAGGCCGCAAGGCTGCACGCCGGCGGCGATGAGCGCGTCCCACATGGCGACGATAGCGCCGTGGGAGGCGTAGATCTCGAAGCCGTCCTCGCCGGTATAACCGGTGCGGCTCACGATAATCGTCTCGCCGTCGCAATCTACTTCCTTAAAGGTGTAGAACGTCAGGTCGGCGCAGTCGAGGTGCAGCACGTCGCGCAGGGTGGCCTCGCTGTCGGGGCCTTGCACGGCGAGTTGTCCGTAGTAATCGCTTTGGTGGTCGACGATGACGTCGCGGCCGGCCGCGTGGCTGTTGATCCATTCCACGTCCTTGTCGATGTTAGCGGCATTGATAACCAGCAGCAGGTCGTTGGTGCCCATCTTGTAGACGAGCAGGTCGTCGACGGTGCCGCCGTCGGGATAGAGCATCATGCCGTAGGCTACCTTGCCCGGTTCGAGGGCGGTGGCGTTGCCGGTGAAGATGTAGTCCACAAAGGCGTCGGCCCCGGGGCCGGTGATGCGTACCTCACCCATGTGGCTGACGTCGAACACGCCCACGTGGTTACGCACTGCGTTGTGCTCGGTGATGATGTCGGCATACTGGATGGGCATGTCAAATCCGCCAAAGGGGCTCATCTGCGCCCCGAGTGCCACGTGGCGGTCGTGGAGGCAAGTCTGCTTCATTGATGTGGTCCTCCCCCAACCCCCTCCTGAAGGAGGGGGCTTGCTGTTACCGCAGGGGAAATTTCAGTTATAAGGATTAATAAAATAATTTAATTTCTCTAGTTGATAAATTGATGGTTGTGAGAAATGTAGGGGCAGGGGATAATGGATTTGGTCCGGGGCGGCCACGCCAAGGCCAGGCCCTACATTTCTTCCCATTTGCGACAGCAAATGGCTAAACCGCTCAACGCTCAACCTCTCAACCTCTCAACGGTTTACTTCACCTGCCAGGTGTCGCCGGCGAGAATCATTTCGCGCAGGCTGTGGAAACCGTGTTTCTGCTTGACGTCCTCCACTTGGGCGGCGACGTCGGTCTCGTAGGTTGGTGCCTCCACATCGCGGATAACGCCGATGGCCAGCGGCAGCGTGTCGCCGTCCATCATTGCCAGTTGCTGGTGGAGGAAGTTGCTTTGGCAGTGTGCGTCGTGGACGAGCACGTCGTCGAGCGTGTAGCCGTCCTCGCCGATGGTGACGGCCTTCAGACCGAAGCCGTCCTGCACAAGACCAAACTCGTTGTCTTTGCCGAAGAGCATCTTCTGGCCGTGCACGAGGTGGATAGTGCGCTCGGCGCGGGTGGCGCGGTCGCTCACACGGTTGTGGATGCCGTTGTTGAAAATCATGCAGTTTTGCAGGATCTCCACCACGCTGCACCCCTTGTGGTTATAGGCGGCGGCCATCACCTCCTGGCTGACGTCCAGCACGACGTCGATGGAACGTGCGAAGAAGGTGCCGCGTGCGCCAAAGGTGAGTTCGGCCGGCACAAACGGGTCTTCGGTTGTGCCGTAGGGCGACGACTTCGACACGAAGCCGCGTGCGCTGGTGGGGGAGTACTGTCCCTTGGTGAGGCCGTAGATTTTGTTGTTGAGCAGCAACAAGTTGACGTCCACATTACGTCGCACCTCATGGATAAAGTGGTTGCCGCCAATGGCGAGGCAGTCGCCGTCGCCGGCCACCTGCCACACGGTGAGGTCGGGCCTGGCGGTCTTGACGCCGGTTGCCACCGCGCCACCGCGCCCGTGGATGGTGTGGAAGCCGTAGGTGTTCATATAATAAGGTAAGCGTGAACTGCAGCCGATGCCGCTGATGACGGCAATCTGCTCGGGCGGCACACCAATCTGCGCCATGGCCTTGTGCAGGACGGTGAGCACGGCGTGGTCGCCGCAGCCCGGACACCATCTGACGGTCTGGTCGCTCTTGTATTCTTTGGGTTGATAAGATGTCATTTGTCGGTAGTCGTTAGTTGTTAGTGGGCGGGGCGGTGCCCGCCCATCTTGAACGTTAGTTGTTGGTTGTTGCCATGATGCCGTCCACGAGTTCCGCGACGAGGAATGGCTGGCCTTGCACCTTGTTGATTTGGCTGATGGGCAACTCTGGCATCAGGCTGCGCAGGTAGCGCGCCAACTGGCCGCTGTTGAGTTCGGCGACAATCACTCTTTTGTAGCGCGAGAGCACCTCGCGAGTGTTGCGCGGCAGCGGGTTGATGTAGCGCAGTTGAGCCATAGCGATGGGATGGCCGGCGGCGTTGAGTTGCTCCACGGCGGTGTAGATGTGGCCATAGGTGCCGCCCCAGCCCACGATGATGGTGTCGGCGTCGGGATTGCCCTTCACCTCGAGCTCGGGGATGTCGAGGGCGACGTTGTCCACCTTTTGCTGGCGGGCGCGCACCATGTGCTCGTGGTTGTTGGGGTTGTTGCTCAGCGCGCCGGTGGTGTAGTCCTTCTCGAGGCCACCCACGCGGTGTTGTAGTCCCGGCGTGCCGGGCACGGCCCAGTAGCGCACTCCGCGCTCGTCGCGGTCGTAGGCGTGCCAACTACCGTTGGCGGCCACGTCGTCGGGGACGCGGTTGGGGTGGATGGCGGGGTATTCGTCCTCGTCGGGGATGCGCCACGCGCTGGAGCCGTTGGCGATAAAGGCGTCGGTGAGCAGGATGACGGGGGTCATGTGCTCCACGGCGATGCGTGCGGCCTCAAAGGCGCTGTGGAAGCAGTCGGTGGGCGAGAGGGCTGCCATGACGACGAGCGGGCACTCGCCGCTGCGGCCGTAGAGGGCCTGCTGCAGGTCAGTCTGCTCGGTTTTGGTGGGCAGACCCGTGCTCGGGCCGCCGCGCTGCACGTCGATTAGCACCAGGGGCAACTCGGCCATCACGGCCAGTCCAAGCGCTTCGCTCTTGAGGGCCAGACCGGGTCCGCTGGTGCTGGTCACGGCAAGGTTGCCGGCAAATGAGGCGCCGATTGCGGCGCAGATGCCGCCAATCTCGTCCTCCATCTGGCAGGCCTTCACTCCCAGGTCGCGGCGCTTGGCCAACTCATGCAGAATGTCGGTTGCCGGAGTGATGGGGTATGACCCCAGGAATAGCGTCAGGCCGCTCTTCTCGCTGGCCATGATAAGGCCCCAAGCGGTGGCGGTGTTGCCGTTGACGTCGGTGTAGGTGCCGGGCCGCACGTCATCGGTCTTGATGCGATAGGTCGACACGGTGGCATGGATATTGTGACCGTAGTCATATCCGCCGCGCACGACGATGGCGTTGGCCTCATAGACTTCGGGCTTGCGCGCAAACTTGTGTTTGAGGAACGTCAGAGCCTGCTCCACCGGCATGTTGAATAGCCAGCACACGAGGCCCAACGCAAACATGTTTCGGCACTTGAGCACGCTCTTGGGGTCCATTCCGCGTCCGTCAAGAGCGGCCTTCACCATTGATGTGATTGGCACTTCGACCACCTGTGCCTTGAGGCCGATTTCGGTGTAGGGGTCATCGGTGGTGTACTCGGCCTTGAGCAGGTCTTGCTTGCGGAAGGTGTCGATGTCGATAATGGCCACACCATTGCGTTGCAGGAAACGGGCGTTTTGCTTGAGTGCGGCGGGGTTCATCGCCACGAGCACGTCACATTCGTCGCCGGGGGTGTGAACCCCGTGGCCGATGTGTACTTGGAAACCACTGACGCCGCCCAGTGTCCCTTGCGGGGCACGCACCTCGGCCGGATAGTCGGGAAAGGTGCTGATTTGGTCGCCAACGCCGGCGCTCACGTTGGAGAAAATGTTGCCAGCCAACTGCATACCATCGCCGCTGTCGCCACTGAAGCGCACCACGATGCTATGCCGGAACTGGACTTTGTTCTGTTCCATCACTGTGTCAAACAGATTATAAAATTATGTTACTTTTAGAGTTAATTTTGTTGCCATGTGCAAATGACGGCGCAAAGATAGTAAAAAACATTGAATATACAAAAAGCGGATTGTTCTGTTGGCTTCTTACCTTAAAAAGTCTAAACTTGCAATTGTTTGGTCGGTCTTTGCTTGCAAAACAATACTGAAACAAATAGTTTTTAAGTTGAGAAGTGATTTTTTTTGTTGTTTTGTTTGGTTTAATTGTTGAGTATAAGTAATTTTGCAAACAAATTTTCACTTTTTTAGAACGAAACGCTTCATGAGCAACCGCAAAAAGAAATTAACCGAACGTGAGCATCAAGTGTTGGCTTTGCTCTCGCGCGGCTGCACAAGCAATGAGATTTCGGCACAGTTGTTTATTTCATCAAACACGGTCGAATATCATCGCAAGCAATTGTTGCGCAAGACAAACTCGCGTAATGTGGCCGATTTGATTGGCAATGCCTATCGGCAGGGACTGTTGCGCATTGACGAGTAACACGCGTCAATCAGCCCACACGCACCATCACCTTGCAAAATTTTTCCAACGACATCCACCCTGGCCGGAAACGAACCCTCCGGCCAGGGTGACTTTTTTATGAAAGGTTGACCCTCGACCGTTGGCCATGCCGCGCGCCCACGCGCCGGCCAATTCACCGTCAACGTTTCAACATCGTTACGTTTTTGGCACGATTGTTGCATGTGTCGTCGAAAATGGTTAATTTTGCAGACCGATAACCGGTCAGGCCCTATATAAAAGAAAATGAAAGTTGACAGCCTTGTGATTATCCCGACCTATAACGAGCGGGAGAATGTGCAGGAAATCGTCCGCGCTGTCGTGGAGATTGCCGAGCACAGTTTTGATGTTTTGATTATTGACGATAATTCGCCAGACGGCACGGCTGCCATCGTCGAGCAGATGATGACAACCGACGAGTTTGCCGGCCGGCTGCACTTGATGAAGCGCAGTGGCAAACTGGGACTTGGCACAGCATATATCGCGGGCTTCAAGTGGGCTTTGGAGCGTGACTATAGGTTTGTGATCGAGATGGATGCCGATTTCTCTCATCCGCCTCGCAAACTCGTTGACCTGCAGCGCGCTTGTGATGCCGACGGCGCCGATGTGGCAGTCGGCTCGCGTTATCTCACGGGCGTGAATGTGGTCAACTGGCCGATGGGGCGCGTGTTGATGTCATACTATGCCTCGGCCTACGTGCGCCTGATCACAGGCATGACAGTGCGCGACACCACAGCCGGATTTGTCTGCTATCGGCGCGAGGTGCTTGAGGCGATGGACCTGGACGCGATTGAGTTCAAGGGCTATGCCTTCCAGATAGAGATGAAGTTCACCGCCCACCGCATGGGCTTCAAAATCAAGGAGGTGCCCATCGTGTTTGTCAACCGGGTGTTGGGCACCAGCAAGATGAGTGGTAGCATCTTTGGCGAGGCGTTCTTCGGCGTGATTAAGTTGCGCCTCGAGGCAATCTTCGGCAACAAGAAATTCAGGCGCCGCATCTAACATTGTGAATGATGAATTGTGAATTGAAAAAATGAGTAGGCGCAACAAAATATATCCGGGCAAGGAACTTGAGGTCGACCCGCGTGTGGGTCTCAACGACAGGCAAGTTGAAGCCAGTCGCCTCACCCATGGCCACAATGTGCTGTCGCCGCCACGACGAGAGTCGTTGTGGAAACAGTTCATCGGCAAGTTTGACGACCCGTTGATTAAGATTTTGCTCATTGCCTTGGCCCTATCGGTGGGCTTGTCGGTGTATGAGTTCTTGAAAATAGATCACGATTTGAGCGTGTTCTTTGAGCCTGCCGGCATTTTAGCCGCCATCGTGCTGGCCACGCTGGTGGGGTTTGTCGTTGAGGTGAACGCCGCCGGCAAGTTTGACTTGTTGAACAAGACCAACGACGACATCGCCGTGAAGGTGAGGCGCAATCGCCGCGTGGTGCAAGTCCCGCGCCGCGACATCGTTGTGGGCGACATCGTGCTGCTCGACACCGGCGAGAAGGTGCCGGCCGACGGCGTGCTGATAGCCAGCACCAACCTCACCGTCAATGAGAGTTCGCTCACCGGTGAGCCCGAGGCGTGGAAGAGCCACGACCCGGCCATGGAGGATAACAAGGGGACTTATCCGCGCTCACGCATGTTGCGCGGCAGCAACGTCACCGAGGGCAACGGTGTGATGCGCGTCACCGCCGTGGGCGACAACACCGAGCACGGACGCGTGTTTGCCGTGGCGCAGGCCGACACCGGCACCGCCACTCCGCTGCAACTGCAACTTGAACATTTGGGTAAAAAAATCGCACTCGCCAGTTATGTCATCGCCGCCCTGATTGTTGTGGGACGCGCGGTGGCATATTTTCTTAATGATGGAGCGGCATCGCTTGACTATAAGGACTTTGACTATGTCGTCAAGACGGTAATGCTGGCTGTGACGCTTGTTGTGGTGAGTGTGCCCGAGGGATTGCCGATGAGCATCACGTTGTCGCTGGCCCTGAGCATGCGCCGCCTGCTGCATCACAACAACCTGGTGCGCCGCCTGCACGCGTGCGAGACAATGGGTGCCGTAACCGTGATTTGCACCGACAAGACCGGCACGCTAACCCAAAATCAGATGCAGGTGGCCGCGAGCCGGTTTTACGATGAGAGCGAGCAGGGCAAGCGGCTCGTCACATTGAGCATGGCCTGCAATAGCACCGCCTATCTCGACAAGAGCGAGCAAGGCCGTGTGGGCGTGATTGGCAATCCCACCGAGGGCGCATTGCTGCTGTGGCTTGCCGACCGGCACATCGATTATCTTGCCGTGCGCGAGCGATGCACGGTGGAGGCGCAGTTGCCTTTTACTACCGACCGCAAGTTTATGGCAACCGTCGTCACCGTGCCCGACGATGATGCCGGTGGCCATAGCCGCTGGCTGCTGGTTAAGGGAGCGTATGAGGTCGTGAGCCGTCACTGCCGCCGCGTGGCCGGCACAGCGAGGTTCAGCGACGTTCAAGACCAACTCAACCTCTACCAACTCAAGGCGATGCGCACCCTGGCTTTTGCCGCGGTTCAACTCGGCGCCGACGATATGCCGCTCGATGTCAAAAACGACCGCTTGGTGCCCGGCACCGAGATGAACCTCATTGGTGTGGTGGCAATTAGCGACCCGGTGCGTCCTGACGTGAAGGAGGCTGTGGAGGACTGCCACCGCGCCGGCATCGAGGTGAAGGTGGTCACCGGTGACAATGCCATCACAGCACGCGAAATAGCGCGTCAGGTGGGCATCGACTTCGACGACTTTGACGCCGACCGTTGCATGATTAGCGGACCGGAGTTCGCGGCACTGCCCGATGGCAAGGCGGCCGAGCGCGCCCACGAAATTAAGATAATGTCGCGCGCCCGCCCGGGCGACAAGGCGCGGCTGGTGGACTTGCTGCAGCAGCGTTGCCACCAGGTGGTGGCCGTAACCGGCGACGGTACCAACGACGCGCCAGCGCTCAACACAGCCCAAGTGGGCCTCTCGATGGGCGACGGCACGAGCGTGGCTAAAGAGGCCAGCGACATCACGATTATGGACAACTCGTTCGCCAGCATCAACAAGGCGGTGCTGTGGGGACGCGCGCTCTATCGCAATATCCAGCGCTTTATCGTCTTCCAACTCACGGTGAACGTGTGTGCCTGCCTGGTGGTGGCGTTAGGCTCGTTCTATAATGTGCAGCCGGTGCTCACGGTGACGCAGATGCTATGGGTGAACCTGATAATGGACACGCTGGCGGCGCTGGCGCTCGCCTCGTTGCCACCCAATAGCGTGGTGATGCGCGAGAAGCCGCGTGGACTGTCGCAGCATATTATCACCCGGCGCATGAAGTGGTGGATTGCCGTGCCGGGCATCCTGTTCGCGGTTATAATGCTTATAATGTATCACTTGCTGCATTGGTATGATTACAATAACCTTACCGGGTGGTTAGAGCGTAGCAAGGAAGTGCATACTTTGATTGATGATGCCGAGGTGGCCATTTTCTTCACCACGTTTGTCATGTTGCAGTTCTGGAATCTGTTCAATGTGCGTATGCTGGCCTCCGGTCACTGGAAGTGGTGGCACAACTGGCAACACAGCAAATTCTTCTTCGGTGTGCTGGCGGTAATACTCTGCGGTCAGGTGCTGATTGTGAAGTGGGAATGGTTGGCAAAAGCCTTCGGCTGCGACACGATAGAATGGGGCACGCTATTTGCGATCATCATTATCACGATGCCGGTGATGTTGGCCGGTATGGCGGTCAACTGGCTATATAGCCGCCGTCACTGAGGCAATTCGGCAAAGGTATGCCTGCCGCGGCCATAGTATTGCCAGATGATGTTGAGGCGTCCCTCGGGCATCGTCTCGAGCAGGTTGCCGTCGGGAGAGGGCAGCGTGTCGTACTCATGGCACATGCGGCTGAAGTCGCGATGGGCACGCCAGATGGCCTTGACGGCGCCCCAGTTTCCCTTGATGAGTTCCACGGCCAGGGCGAGTGTGTCGTAGAGCCTGCGCACCACCAGGAAGTGCGTGCGCCCCTTGTGCGGCAGGTTCTTGTAGAGCATCAGCAGATTGTTGCGGAAGTTGAGGTAGGTCTTGCGTGCCGAGCCTTGCGGCAGTGTGCCGCCACCTAAGTGGTAGACGCTTGAGGCGGGCACCATGGCAACGCTATGGCCGGCCAGTTGCAGCCGCCAGCACAGGTCAATCTCTTCCATGTGGGCAAAAAACCGCGGGTCCAAGCCTCCGGCGTCAAGATAGGCTTGACTGCGCACCGTCAGGCACGCTCCGCTTGCCCAGAACACCCGTTGTGGCTCGGTCGCATCGTACTGGCCGTGGTCGGCCTCAACGGTGTCGAACAGGCGTCCGCGGCAGTAGGGAAAACCGTGGCAATCAAGGTAGCCGCCAGCGGCGCCGGCATACTCAAACATCGGCCTGCCCGGCGGCTCGCCATCGTGCAGCACTTTGGGCTGTACGGCAGCCGCCTCGGGGTGTGCCTCCATATATTCCACCAGTGGCTCGAGCCAACCGGCCGGAGTGCGCACATCACTATTGAGCAGCACCGTCAGCGGATAGCGGGTCATGTCGATGGCCCGGTTGTAGCCCTCGGCGAAGCCGTAGTTGCGCTCATGGCGCAAGATGGTCACTGTGGGATAGTCGCGCTCGAGCAGTGCCACGCTGTCGTCGTCGCTGCCGTTATCGGCCACTATGACGTCGGCCAATGCGGCCGGAGTGTTGGTCACCACCGACGGCAGATATCGGCGCAGCAGGGCCGCGCCATTCCAGTTGAGAATTATTACCGCTACTTTTTTCATTGCCGCTGCAAAGGTACAAAAAAACTGTGAAGTACAACTATTTCCCTACTTCGTTTTGCATGGGTAAAAATAGTTCCACAGGTAAGGTTTGTCATTAATCACTGAGTCCACTGCAAAAAGTCTAATTTTACTGTAATGTTAAAAAATAGTTCAAAATGCGTGTCGGATTGGAATTTTTTTGTAACTTTGTATCAATCAAAGTAATGAGTGATTTTGACTATGTTTCGCAAGACAGATCCCC
>JAFTDD010000050.1 GCA_017454355.1 Muribaculaceae bacterium | reverse complement strand
ATTATTTCCGGAAAGGAGAACAAGAGGGAAATAAGATATTTACGATAATTTACGTAAATTTACGAGAGATTAAAATCTGCATAATAATATATACAATTGACGAAAATAGACGTTGTTATAGACGAAAATAGACGCGAAACATTTTTTACCGAACTATTGATGAATTAGCCATAAATTTTAAGTAATTAGTAGAGAGTAATTAGTAGAGAGTTTTTTGTCAGACAACTAATTACTAATTACTTATTACTCAATTGAATAATTCATGAATAATTTATGGTAATTCAAGTTCAGATCCGGTGCCGGGGCGTTTAGCGGATGCGGCTCTTCCAGAACCACAGTTCGTTGAAGGTGATGCCCAGGGTGATGTTGAGGTAGTTCTCGCGGATGAGCATCACCGGCTTGGAGTAGCGATGGTTCCATTCCAGGCCGATGTTGACCATCGACTTGCCGCCGGCCACGGGCAGGCTGATGCCGCACGCCAGGCCGTAGTCTCGCACGTTGTTGCCGGTGACGTTAATGTAGTCGTGGGTGTAGTGGCCGCCAAAGCGGAAGACCATGCCGCCAAAGTAGGAGCCGCGGCGGTTGGGGGTGTACTGCACGCCGGCGGCCACTTTGTAGCGGTTGTTGAAGCGGATGTTGGGTGCCTCAAAGCCCTCGATGGGCGTATATTTGGATTTGGCCCACTGCTGATAGGTGAAGTCCACCTCGGCCGTGACTTTGTTGTTATAGCAGTAACTCACGCCGGCGCCGATGGAGTGGGGCTGCTCATATTTGCCGGATAGCGAGGTGTAGCCCACGGTGTCGGGCTTGGTGTCTTGCGAGTCGTGGACGATGCCCCAGGTGTGGCCGTGGAACGACTTGCGCGGCTGATAGGTGGCGCCAAACACGAGGCGGTCCTTGCCGTCGCGCAGCGTCACGCCATACTGCAATCCAATCTGCACGTTATAGTCGCGGATTTCCATCTCGCGGTTGTAGAGGGTGATGCTCTCGGTGACGACGTTGCTGCTGTTGCTGGTGGTGCCGAACAGATAAGCCACGTTGGCGCCGATGCACAGCCCCTTGACCGGCTCATATCCCACGCCCACAAACAACTGGTTGAAGCCGCCCGTGCCGGAGCGCACCTCGCCGTTGTCGTTCTTGAGGTCGTTGCCAAAGGAGTAGCCCACGCTCGAGTAGGGCACCAGGCCAAAGGCGCCGCCCATGCCTTTGGTAATCTTGAAGTGGCCGGCCATGTAGTCCAGTCCGCCGCCAAACGAGTAGCCGCGTTCGTCGCCCTCTTTTGACCACAGGTTGGTCAAGTCAAGGCCCATGTCCCAGAGGAAGGTGAGCGAGTCCACTTGGGAGTAAGAGGCGGGGTTCATCACGTTGATGTTGCGCCCGTTCTGCATAGCATATCCCACGCCGCCCATCGAGCGTTGCACACCGGTGGCGTTGTCGCTGATAAAGCCGTAGCCGATTTTGCTGTAGGGGCTGGTGGCCACTTGGGCCGAGGCTGTCAGCGTGGCCATCGCTATGGCGATTGCGAGTATTTTTGTCTTGAACATAGTCGTTTCTGAGATGGCAGCCACAAGGAGGCTGCACACTGAACGTTAGTTGTTAATATTATGTTGTAATATAGTCTTCAGTCCTCGAGCCACCAAGTGGTCGTCCACCCGGTGGTCACGCTTGACATGGCGGCTCACAATGGCGGCATTGCCGCCGGTGAGCACCACATTGTCGCATTGGTGCCTATCGGCGCAGGCGTCCACTTGGGCCGCGGCGGCCAGTATGGCACCCCATCGCATGGCGTGAGCCGTGTCGAGGGGCAGTTCGTCGCCCTCGGGTTCATCGCCGTCGGCCTCGAGGGCCGGCAGCAACGCCGTGTGCTCGTGCAGCGAGCGAAGCATCAGCGCGATGCCCGGCGCGATGTATCCGCCCAGCAGTGTTCCGTCGGAGTCCACCACGTCGAGCGTGAGTGCCGTGCCGGCATCGGCCACGAGCACCCGCTTGCCCGGCAGCACGGCCGCGGCACCGACGGCGGCAGCCACGCGGTCCATGCCGATGCTGTGGCGGTCGTAGCGCATCGCCAGCGGTAAGCGGCTGTCGCGACTGAGCGTCATCACCTCGCAGTGGCGCGACACGACATCGACAATCGCCTCCAGGTCGCGACCCGAAGCCGCGACGATAGCGTGTGACACATTGCCCTCTTGAGCCACACTCAGCAGGCGATGCACTTCATCGTGAGGAACACCCACGGCGGCGAGCACTCGGTCGCCGTCGAATGTTGTTGCCTTGATGAGCGTGTTGCCGCAGTCGATAGCGAGTATCCGTCCCACGCTGATTATTTTTTAACACGAGTTACCGCACATTTTCGAAAATTAATCTCCCGTGAATTTTCGTGAATTTACGTAAATATTTTATTTGCTGTATGTTATCGCTAAATTTAATTTACGTGAATTTACGTGGATTTACGAGATAAAATATTTTTCGGAAATTTTCGGAAATTCTCGTGATGTTACAGATTGGTGCAAAGGTAGTAAAAAAGTATGAGGTACGAAGTACGAAGTACTAAGTATTATATTTTTTTAGCGTTTGAGGCGTCATTGGAGCGGTTGTTCTCGATGCGGTCGAGCATAAACGAGGCGTAGCCCTGCATAATTGCTCCTGCCAGCAGGAAGGCTACCCAGTCCGTTGGGCCGCTATCGCGCCGGAAGAGCAGCCACGCGCTGACGCAAATCAGCGCCGCGGCCACCACCAGCAGCACTCTGAGGCGCCGCTCGCGCAGTCCTCCCGTGCCGCTGCGCACCGTCAGCAGCCTTGCCAGCAGCACGGCGCCGGCCGCCACAGCATACGCCACCCGCATCCACGGCGCTACGGTCACACCCAGCAACGGCAGCGCCGCCAGCACCATGGTTGCCAGCAGCCCGAGCAACACAGCGATGTCGCACACTTTATTTAATTCATAATTCATAATTCATAATCTAACATCTGACATCTAGAATCTGACATCTAGCATCTGACATCTGGCATCTGACATCTAACATCTGACATCTGACATCTAACATCTGACATCTCCTTATGGCATGGGCGTGATGTAGACATCCTCGTTCTCGTGCTTCATGCCGTACTTCTCGCGGGCGAGTTTCTCGAGCGACTCACGGTCGGTGTGCAGTTCGCGCACGCGCTCCTCATAGATGGCCGTCGAGTCCTCGTCGGCTTTGATCTCGGCCTTGAGGGCGTTGATTTCTTTGGTGAAACTGCAGGAACGGATATAGTTGTTGTCGCCGCAGCACACCAGCGACACCATGAACACCACAAACACCATCGCGGGGATGTATCTGGCGTATTTTTCTCTTAGGGTTGAAAATATTGACATCGTGAGTTATAGGAGAAATAGGAGTTATGGGAGAAATAGGAGTTATGGGAGAAATAGGAGTTATGGGAGAACTTGACACCCCTCCTTTAGGATGGGGACGGGGGAGGATTATACCTTTAGGTGGGGGAGTTGGAGGCCTGGGGCTCGTTGGTGTCTAATAGGCGCGGGCGCAGCCGTTTGGTGCGCTCGAGAGCCTGCTCCATCTTCCAGTCGGCGATGAGGCGGTCGTTGCCGCTGAGCAGCACGTCGGGCACACGCCAGCCGTTGAACTCGGCCGGCCGCGTGTAGACGGGAGCCTCGAGCAGGCCGTCCTGAAATGAGTCGTTGAGGGCACTCTGCTCGTCGCCGATGGCACCGGGCAGCAGGCGCACCACGGCGTCGGCTATGACGGCCGCCGGCAACTCGCCGCCGGTGAGCACATAGTCGCCGATGGAAATCTCGCGCGTGATCAAATGCTCACGAATGCGGTAGTCCACGCCCTTGTAGTGTCCGCACAGGATAATCAGGTTTTGAGCCATCGAGAGTTCGTTGGCCATCGGTTGGCTGAGCAGTTCACCGTCGGGCGAGGTGAAAATCACCTCGTCGTAGTCGCGCTCGGCCTTCAGGGCGGTGATGCAGCGGTAAACGGGCTCAATCTGCATCACCATGCCGGCCTCACCGCTGAAGGCGTAGTCGTCCACCTTGCGATGCTTGCGCAGGCTGTAGTCCCGCAGGTTGTGTACGTGAAACTCAACGAGCCCCTTGTCTTGGGCCCGCTTGAGGATGCTGATGCCCAATGGAGACTCGAGCACCTCGGGCGTAACAGAGAGTATATCGATGCGCATCATTGTCGCGAGAAAAACCGTGTGGCGTTAGTGCCGCTCCGGCAAACTGCAAAGGTACGCTAAAATAACGACTTTTGCAAAAAAATCACGCTAATCGCCACTAAAAACGAGGTTGTAACAACTCTATGATATAGCGGCTGATTGATTAAATAACTATCTGATTGCGATGAAGTCAGACAATGGCCGTATTTTCGCCACATTTGTAAACGACTTTTGCTTCAGGTTAACCGATTGGTCGAACGGTATTGTATTTAAGCCGTCAAATCGCAGCACCGCATAGTAAGGTGCATTCTCTGCGGTAAAGCCTTTGCTGCGAAGCTCCTCCGCAGTCCATATTTGGAACCCTTTGCTCCGTAATTTATACATTTGAGGATTATCTCCGTTAGTATGCAGGCAGACATAGCCAAGTCGTTCAAAACCTTGTTTCACTAAAAGTGAACCTTTTGAGTCTCCGGCTCTTAGGTATGTAATGCCAAGTTGCCGCGCAATAATAATATCTTGGTTGCGCATGTGATTGACCAAAACTGTCGTTTCCTGTGGGTTCTCACGCATCTTGTCGAAAAGTCGTTTGCGCACCTCGGCATCCTCAAGTGCCGCCCTGCGGGCTAACGAAAGTTCGCAAAAACTGTGTTCTTGTTCTATTCCAATAAATCTACGCCCCAACAGATTGGCGGCGATGCCTGTTGTCCCTGAGCCGCAAAAGGGGTCAAGAATAATGTCGCCCTCATTAGTGCAGGCAAGTATAACGCGATACAATAACCTTAGAGGCTTTTGGGTCGGGTGTTTGCCTTGTTGTTTTTCCCAAGAGCCAACTGCGGGGATTCTCCAGACATCAGTCATTTGAGAGCCTCCATTCAGCCGCTTCATTACATCGTAGTTGAATTTATGGGTTTTCTTTACAAGTTTTCGCGCCCAAATGATAAGTTCGGTCGAAAAGTTGAAGTATTTGCACGACAAGTTGGGGGGTGGGTCGGTCTTTTGCCAAGTGATTGTGTTCAAGACTTTGTAGCCAAGTTCCTGCAAGCAACGCATTACTACATGAATATTGTGGTGAGTACCACTAATCCATATCGTCCCGTCATCTTTGAGTTTTGAGTGGCAAAAAGTTAGCCATTGACGGTTGAACTCATAGATGTACTCCGGTGTGCCGCCTTTATCCCAGTCCCCTTTATCCACACACACCTGTTTGCCGCTTTGCACGCTGATACCGCCATTGCTCAAGAAATATGGAGGATCGGCAAAAATTGCGTTGACCGAATTGTCCTCGATCTCTCGCAGCCGTTCCATGCAATCACCATGCAGCAGGATAAAGTCGGGATATGTATTGTTCGGTTGAACCATAAAAAGACGCTCTAATGGTGGTTCTATTCGCTATTTGATTTTAGAGATGAACTCGCTTATAGTCGTTAGATTGTATATATTGGGAATCGCGGCGAAAGCCTCTTCTAATTTGTTTCGCGCGCTTCTCCAACCGATGCCGTCTGTAATCCAGACGAACTCAAATCCTGGAACTCCGTTCACTTTAGGTGCAACATCTGTGTATGAGCGTGCAACTTCATTCAACTTGGAACCGCCACCGGAATAGAAATTCACTTCGATAAGGTATGTAATGCCTTTGGCGGTGATAGCGAAGTCAAACACCTTTTGGTCGGCTCCAAGAACTCTTGAAATCGCCTGGTACTCATGGGAAGAAACCTGCTCGCGGTAGTTAATGCCACTGTTGTTGAAGATGCGTGCAACAAGAGTTTCGGTAATCTCTCCGCTTCTATTCTTTCGAGCGTTGGTGTCAAGTCCGGTTTCCACTCCGAACACATAATCCACCAAATCCTTGACCTTTTTGTTCTTGAAAACATTGTCAAGTCCAGTACCGCTGATGAATGTCATTACGCCATCAACCGAACTAAACAAAGAATGGACAGAGTGCATTGAGCCGGTATCGTCAATATATTTCTTGTCATCTTTCTTGCGTGTGGCAATAAGGATATCCATTACCTCAAAAACTTTTGGGTCCCGCATCCATAATGCTTCAACGGCCTCGCGAAGATTGTTTTTGCCAATCAGATAGTTCAGCATATTGAGGCTTATCTCAATGTCTGCCACATTCTTGGAAATCTTTCGGAAGTCGCAATAGAAATCGAGAGTTGCGTTTGTCTCGCGTAATTGAGACATAAACAAATTGAATTGTTCAATAGAGTGTGCAGCCATCATACAGTAACGTTTAATTGTCGACGTGTCCTTATATAATTGTGAACAAGGATTTCCTGCAATTTTCCGCGTTTTGCCGGATTTGCGTTTACGCTGCGTGCCGCCCAAACGCGGTCAATGATATAGTTAAAATATAAATCCTCAAAGAAACGGTCTTTAAGAGGTGTGTTAAAGCAATCTGAATTGCTTAACATGAACTTGAAGCCCGCTTGCTCAACACGATCACAAAAGTCCTTAAGCCGCTGTTGGGCGATGTCGTTAAAGGCTTCTTTGGCATAACTGTTAAAACTGCTGGTGTTGCTCAGAGGGCGATAAGGAGGATCAAAATAGAATAACGTATTTCCTTTGGCGTAAGCAAGGGTCTGTTGATAATCTCCGGTAAGGATTTCCACATTTTGCAGCAACTTGCTGTCTGAAAGAATTGTATCAGGGTCGCATATTGTGGGTGTCTCGTATTTGCCAAACGGGACATTGAATAAGCCCGCTTTATTCACACGGTATAAACCATTAAAGCAAGTGCGGTTGAGAAAAAAGAAAAGAGTTGTATTGCGTATCGGAGTTAACTTTTTAGTGTTAAACTCGTCACGCATCAGCATAAAGAATTGCTTGCGCTCATTATCCGTCGTGAGAGCATAATACTCTCGCTGGATATCATTAAGAGAGGCAATCAACTCTGCCGGATAGTCCCTCACCACTTTATAACAAGTAGTGAGGTCCTGATTGATGTCGTTGATAATAGCCGATTTGATGTTGGAATGTGTCTGCAACATATAAAAGAGCATGGCTCCTCCGCCCACGAAGGGCTCAATGTAAGTGACATCCTCCCAAGTATCAAAGTCAGCAGGAAGCAGCGCTTCGAGTTGTTCAATGAGTTGCGTTTTTCCGCCAACCCACTTGATAAATGGTTTCGCTTTCATTGATGTTCTGATAGTGTTTTCAGATGATGTCAAAATCTGTTTGCAAAGTTAGATAAAAACTGCGAAATTTTAAATAGAAGTCCACTGTAAAAAGTGACTAAATTTTTAGAACACAACTTTAACAACTAAAACAACTTTTTAATTAATTGATTACCTGAAACATATAAATCTTGTTATAGTTGTTAAAGTTGTGGTCTTTACTTTTTGCAGTGGACTCTAAACAAAAAAGCGAACTTGCAAATTTTTATTGCAAATTCACTTTTCAAAAACAAATTTGCAAGAAATGTTTGTAAATTTGTTTTTTGGATTCGCGAATTTCTTGCGTGTTTTTACTGCGGTTTTTACGTGAGATTACTTTTTGATTGTGGTGGAGAGGCGGTGGTGGTAGAGTTCGAGGCTGTTGACGATGTTTTGCCAGAGGATGTAGCAGCCGGGCACGACGCTCGACACGGGCGAGAGGTAAGTGTAGGCAATCCAGACGGCAAACGATGTGTTTTTCTGTCCTAATGCTTGTCCGCCCTCCGAGGTGATGCCGTGGCGTCGGCCAATCCATCGGCCGACGGCAAACTGCATCATGCACAGCAGGGCCGAGACGACGGCCATCAGCAAGAGGGTGCCCACGGTCTGTCCGCTATGGGCGATGCCGCGGGCCGTCACGCCGGTGGTGAGTGCCAGCGAGATGCCCCAGAGGTAAAACGCCAGGTCTGGCACGGCGGTGATGGCGGCCAGCAGGCGCGGCGTCCGGTGCTTGACAACATAGGCTGCCGCCATGGGCACCAACAGCACGAGCGCCACTTTGTAGAGGATTTTGAGGAACGCTTCCACAAAGGGCATATCCACCTGCGGGTCGATCAGCGGGAAGACAATCGGCACCATGACGGCGGTGACGATGTTGGAGAGGAAGGTGTAGGTGGTCATGGAAGCCATGTCGCCGCCCAGTTTGCCGGTTACCACGGCCGCGGCGGCGGCTCCCGGGCCGATGACGCAGGTGAGCAGTCCCTCAACGATAATCACGCCGCGCGGCGAGAGGTCATGTGAGAGGGTGATGGCGACAGCGATGGCGACGGTGGCGAGTTGGAAGGCGGTCACCTGCCAGTGCCACGCGCGCAGGCGCATGGCGTGGAAGTCGATGCGGCAGAAGTTCACAAACAAAATCATCGCCATCGCCAACGGTAGCAGCACGTCCATCCACGGCAACAGCCGGTCGCCGGCGCTGTCCAGAGCCGGAATGTAGGCAAAGGCGACATAAACAACAATGCCGGCGACGATTGCCACCGGCAGTGTCCAGTCTCGCAGCAGCCTTTTGATGGCCGCTATGGGTGTTAGAGGTTTCACTCGAGCAGGCTCTGTACGGCGGCATCAAGCACTGCCTCAATCGTCGCCTCGTCTTGACCGGGCAGTCCCTCGATGCGCTCCTTGTGACCGTCCTTGTAGATGAAAATCAAGGTGGGCACGGCGTCGATGTTGTCCTTGGCGACGGCCTCGCTATTCTTGTCGATGTCCACACGGCGGAAGTCGACCAGACCCTCATACTTTGCCTCGATGCGTGCCAAAATGGGCGATAGTGCTTTGCACGGACCGCACCATGTGGCGAAATAGTCAATCACCATGGGGCGTGCCTCGGCGCGAGCGTCGTCCTTGCCCTGGTCAAATTTGGACATGTCGATGCGCGGTGAGGCGTCTTTGTTGTCGTCCTTCTTGATTGGGGCTTTCTTTACAGGCTCTTTTTTGGCGGGTTCTCTCTGCTCGTTGCCGTCTTTGCACTGCGCCGCGTCCTTGCACTTGGCTTCGTCTTTGCACTGCGGTGCCAGAGCCTTCGTGCAGCACTTGCCGCAGGCATCCTTGCAGCAGTCACCACACTGGTCCTTGCAGCAATCGCCACACTGCTGGCCGCAGCACGGCTTCTTGCCGACCTTGCCGCACTCGGCCTTGTCGGCCTTGTCGCAACCGGCCTTGTCGGCCTTGCCGCACTCGGCCTTGTCGGCCTTGTCGCAACCGGCCTTGTCGGCCTTGTCGCAACCGGCCTTGCCGACCTTGTCGCAACCGGCCTTCTGAGCCTTGTCGCATTGCTGCTCGGTTTGAGCGCACTCCTTCTTATCGCCGCAGCAACCGGTGGGCTGATGGGCGGCAGCGCCCAAGGCAACCATAGCGGCAATCGCCATGACGGCGATACGTTTAATCATCTTCATAATGTCTCCTTGTTTATAATTGGTTAAATAAAATCGCGGCAAATATACAACTTTTAATTTAATCTCAATTAAAACCGCGTGATAATTCATGTGAAAATAGTAAAAATAATTTTTACGCAGCCCCGTAGGGGCGACAGTCTCCGCGTGTTTCTGTCGCCCTTACAGGGCTTTGTTTGAGAAAATACTCACACCATAGTCACGGGGGCTAGCGCCCCCGCCTAGGAGCTGTCGCCCCTGATGGGGCTCACATTTGTCGCCGCTTGCGGCCGCGCCAAGGCGAGGCCCTACAGTCTTTGACAATCCTAATGGATTTTACCGGACAGCAATAAAAAGAAATGACTCAACATTAAGAATACAGCCCGAGGGCTCGGCGCAGGTCGTCGGCCATAATGGTGCGCAGTTCGAGCGGGGAGATTACTTCGATGTTGGGACCCATGCTGAGCAGTTGTTCGCGCAGGTCGTAGGTGATGCACATGCGATAGCGGAAGATGCTGCAGCCGTCCTGCAGTTGCTCCTGCTGGCTGTGGTGCAGCGGCAACGCGCGCAGGTACTTGGCCTGGGTGGGCTCCACCCTGAGCACGATGTCGCGTGGCTCGCCGCGGCTGGTGGTGATGCCGAAGTAGTTGGCGAAGAAGCGGTTGGGGTCGAAACCCTCGGGCATCGTGAACTCGCGCTGGTCAATCATCAGGTCGCGCATACGGTCCAAAGCGTAGGTCTTGATCCGTTGGTCGGCAACGTGCATACCGATAACGTACCACTTTTGCTTGAAGATTTTCACAAAATAAGGCTCGATGAGCACTCCGTCGGTGCCCACGCTGCGGGTGTAACTGCGATAGGCAAAGCGTATGCACCGGTCGCGCTTCATGGCGTCGATAATCACGGGCAAATGGCCGCGCGCGCTGGGCACCGGCTCGAGGACGATGCGGTCGGCCAGGTCGCGCGAGTCGGTGAGCATGCCGCTCAGGGCCATCGAGTCCACGAGCCATTCGTGCAGGCTCGTCGCGTCGCTGCCGCGCTGCTGCTCGATGTAGAACTCGCGCGTGGTCTTGTCACACACTATGTCGACGCCAAACATTTCCTCAATGGCGTTGCGCAAAGCGAAGAACGTGCGGCGCGGCAGCGGTTTGCCCTCGCTCAACGACGACTGCAGCCACAACTCGTCGATGCGCTCATGGCTCAGCCGTCCGTAGCGTCGCAGTGTGTCCACCAGCCACACATATTTGTTGACCGTATTGCGTATCATCGTCACCCACAGACTTATACATTATAAAAACAAACCATCAAATTTTATTTCCACGCAATTTTTCCGGCTTAATAGTGTGCCGTAACTCGATTTTTTTACCACTTACGGCAAACTATTCGGGTCTTAATAGTGAGCCGTAACTCGATTTTTTTACCACTTGCGGCACATTATTCGGTGCGGCGGCACAGTGCCAGACCAATCATAGTGAGGGCGGCGTTGAGCAGCAGCAGTTCGAAGCCGATGGTGTAGTCAAACTGCGCCTTGAGCCACCACTGGATGGCGTAACTGAGCACCGGCGCGGCGATACACACCGCGGGCACCAGCCGGTCGCGCACCGGGCCGCGGAACATCATGCCGTAGGCAAACAGGCCCAGGATTGGACCGTAGGTGTAACTGGCGATGGAGTAGACGGCGCTGATGGCGTCCTGGTTGCTGATGGCATAGAAAACGAGGATGACAAGACCCATACACACCGCCATGCCGATGTGAACCATGCGCCGCGTGCGCGCCAACTTTTTGGCTGTCGCTTGTTGCTCCTCATCTTCCACTTCGCCCTTCGTACTTTGTACTTCGTACTTAAGTATGTCCACCGTAAACGATGTCGTCAGGGCCGTCAACGCCGAGCCGGCCGCGCTATAGGCCGCGCTCACCAATCCCAAAATGAACAGTACGCCCACCACCACGGGCACCGGACCGCCGCTGAAGGCCACCAAGCCAAAGAGCTCGTCGGTCTTGTCGGGCACCACAAAGCCCACCCGGCGAGTGTAGAGCACCAGCAGCGTGCCTAAAACCAGGAAAAGTCCCACAACAAACACCTGCACGATGCCGCTCACGATGAGGCCCTTCTTGCTCTCGTCCACGTTCTTGCTGGCCAGAGTGCGCTGCATCAAGTCCTGGTCGAGGCCGGTGGTGGCGATGACCATAAAGATGCCGGCCACAAACTGCTTCCAGAAGTAGGTGCCCTCTTTGGGATTGTCAAAGAAGAAGATGCGCGACGTGTCGTCGGCCGCCACCGCGCCGCACAACTCGCCCACGCCATATCCCAGCGCGCGGGCGATAAACACGATGCAGAGCAGCACGCTCATTATCAGGCAGAAACTCTTCAGCGTGTCGGTCCAAATCACCGTCTTCACGCCGCCCTGCAGCGTGTAGAGGAAAATCAAGGCGATGGTGGCTATCACGTTCACCACAAACGGGATGTGTAGCGGGCCAAACACCAGCAACTGCAATGTGACGCACACCACATAGAACCTGACGGCCGCGCCCAGCATCTTGCTGATGAAGAAGAACCACGCGCCCGTGCGGTGAGTTCCTTGGCCGAAGCGCTGCTCGAGGTAGCCGTAGATGGATACCAAGTTTCGCTTGAAGAAAAGTGGCATCAGCACATAAGCAATCACAAAGTAGCCCACGACAAAGCCCAGCACCATCTGCATGTAACTGAAACTCTTGACGGCCACCTGACCCGGCACGCTAACGAAGGTCACTCCCGAGATGGGAGCGCCAATCATCGCGATGGCCACGATGAACCACGGCGCCTGGCGGCCGCCGGTGAGTGCCGTGCGGTCGTCGCTACCGCGCGAGGCCAACCACGAGATAAGAAACAACACGGCAAAGTAGCCGATAATCGTCAATAAAACAATAACTGGTGTTGACATTATTCAACCCGTTTGTAGGAATAAAGTTAATAATTAAAGATGTTGGAAGTTACTCAAGTTTATGATGAGTGTTATCAGGTGATTTACAACATGCAATTTGAGTTGACTACAGTCTGTAGTCAACTCACTACTGCTTTATGTTTGAATTTTGCTGACATCATTCCGGGTAGAGGAGGTAGGGGCGGCGTTGGGCGCGGAAGGCGTCGACTTCGGCACTCCACGTGGCCTTGATGTCGGCGGGGCTCATGCCGGCCACAATCATCTTGCGTACCGCCTCTGTGCCCATCAGTTTGTCGAAGAATTTGGTGAAAAATTTCTCTCCTTGCCCCAGGTTGCGATAGGCGTTGACGACATACTCGAGGTTGACACCCATAGCGATGGCCTCCTCGTCGCTGATGCCGCTCAGGTCTACGCCGTGGCACAACTTGTCGAGTTGCGGCGGGTTCTTGGCTCCGGGCACGCTGCGCGGCGTGAACGAGTAACTGTAGCCCACCATATCGGGGTGTCCGTACTGCTGGAACGGTTTGTCGGTGCCGCGCCCCAGGCTGACGTCGGTGCCCTCGAAGTAGCACGTGCTCGGGTAGAGGTAGATTGACGTCATGTTGGGCAGGTTTGGCGACGGTGCCACCGGCAGGCGGTAGCGCGTCTGATGGGTGTAACCCTTGCAGGGAATGACGGTGAGGTTCTTCACCTGCAGGTTGTCCTTGAGCCAGTGCTCGCCGTTGGCCATCAACGCTATCTCGCCCAGCGTCATGCCGTGCACTGTGGGTATTGGCAACCGGCCCACGCCCGAGCGCAGCCGCATGTCCAGCACCGGGCCGTCCACCGTCATGCCGTTGGGGTTGGGACGGTCGAGCACAACGACGTCCTTGTCGGCGGCGGCGCAAGCCTCCATCAACTTGATCATCGTCACATAGTAGGTGTAGTAACGCAGCCCAACGTCTTGGATATCAACCACGAGTACGTCAAAGGCGGCCATTGTCTCGGGGCTCGGCCCGGGGCGCTTGCCGTCGTAGAGCGACGCGATGGGGATGCCCGTGACCGGGTCGACGCTGCTGCTGACGTGCTCGCCGGCGTCCGCCGTGCCGCGGAAACCGTGCTCCGGCGAGAAGATTGTCGTCACCTTCAGGCCCTTGAAGAGCATCAAGTCCAGCGTGTGAACCGGTTTGCCGGTGTGGTCCCAGCCCACGATGCCCGTTTGGTTGCTGAACAGGGCGACGCGCTTGCCTCGCAGCAGGTCCACGTAGCGGTCAGGCTGCTGCGCGCCGGTCATCACCTCAGTTGCCGGGTCCAGCGACCGGCGCGTGGCCGCCATCTCCGGCGTGAGTGCCGGAGGCGTGGCACAGGCGATGAGCGCCACAGCGGCAACAATAAATGAGAATACTCGTTTCATTTTGGCTAATCGTGGTTTTATCGATAATTCCCGAAAAATATTTTCTCGTAAATTTTCGTAAACAATACTTCGGTAATTTTTTGGGTTAGCGTCTATTTTCGTCTATAACAACGTCCATTTCAGTCTATCTTAATTGTTTTAGACAAAAAATAGACGAAAATAGACGTCGTTATAGACGAAAATAGACGCGAAACATTTTTTATAGCATTTTATCATTTTTTACCGAAGTATTGCGTAAATTAACGTAAATAAATTTTGACGATAAAAGACAGCAAATAAAATATTTACGAAGATTAACGCAAATTTACGAGAGATTAAATTACGAGAGCGAGATTATGAATTATGCCTTGCTTACACGGTGAGGATTTCTTTCTCCTTGGCGGCAAAGAGTTCGTCAATCTTCTTCATGTATTTGTCGTGGAGTTTCTGGACGCGCTCCTCGCCGTCCTTGGCCACATCCTCACTCATGCCAGACTTGGTGGCCTTCTTGAGGCCGTCGATGCAGTCGCGTCGCGCGTTGCGCACGCTCACGCGGGCCTTTTCGGCCTCGGCCTTGCTGTCGCGCACGAGTTGCTTGCGGCGGTCTTCGGTCAAAGGCGGAATGTTCAGGCGAATCATCTCGCCGTTGCTCTCGGGCATAATGCCGATGTTGCTGTCGATGATAGCCTTCTCAATCACGCGGAACATATTCTTCTCCCACGGCGTGATGGCGATGGTGCGCTGGTCAGGCAGGCTGATGTTGGCAACGTTGCTCAGCGGCACCTTGCTGCCGTAGTACTCGACGCGGATGGGGTCGAGGATTTTCACGTTGGCCTTGCCGGCACGGATGTGGGCCAGGCTGTCGTCGAGGAAAGCGATGGCCTCCTCCATGCGGTCGCGCGCGGCGTCCAAGAATTGATTCAAGTCGTTCATAGTGTTATTTAGTCGTTAGTCGTTAGTTGATAGTCGTTAGTTGATTGAGGCCTCTTGCATATAGGCCTCTACATCGTCGGCGCGGTAGGGGATGCGATCCTGCTCGCCGGTGATGTAGCGGCAGCCGTCGGCGGTGATGAGGATGTCATCCTCGATGCGTATGCCGCCAAAGTCCTTGTAGGTTTCCAATCGGTCAAAGTCGAGCCACTCGGCGCAGTGTCCGCTCTTTCGCCAGTCGTCGATGAGGGCGGGAATGAAGTAGATGCCCGGCTCGTCGGTGACCACAAAACCCTCTTGCAGGCGGCGGCCCAAGCGCAGCGAACTGAGTCCGAATTGTGTGCTGGGTTGCACCTCGTTGTCGTAGCCGAGGTAGCGTTGGCCCAGTCCCTCCATGTCGTGGACGTCCATGCCCATCATGTGTCCCAGGCCGTGGGGCAAGAACATGGCGTGGGCTCCGGCGGCCACCGCCTCGTCCACGTCGCCGCGCATGAGGCCCAGTTCCTTGAGGCGCGTGGCCATCAACCGGCAGACGCTCAAGTGGACATCCATCCACTTCACGCCCGGCTTGGCTACCTGCAGGGTGTGGTCGTGGCACTCAACGACGATGTCGTAGATCTCGCGCTGGCGAGTGGTGTAGCGGCCGCTGACGGGCATCGTGCGCGTGTTGTCACTGCAATAGTTGTTCAGTGTCTCGGCGCCGGCGTCACACAGGGCAAGGCGACCCGCCTCCAATGGTGCCGGCGAGGGGCCGCCGTGCATAATCTCGCCATGCTGGGTGAAGATGGTGGGGAAACTTGGCATCGAGCCGTGGCTGATGGCGATGCCGTCCACCACGCCGCCGATATATTTCTCGGTCACGCCGGGCTTGACGAGGCTCATGGCTGTGGTGTGCATCAAGTAGCCGATGCGTCCGGCGCGCTCGAGTTCCTCAATCTCTTGCGGCTCCTTGACGCTGCGCATCTCAATTACGGCCATTCGCAGCGGCATCGACACCGCCTCCTCCTGCTCCTTGCCCGGATGTAGTCCCAGCAAGTCCATGAGCATGACCTTGGTGTCGAAGCGATATGGCGGCAGGAAGTGGATTGGCCGTTTCATGCCGCGGGCTTGACGGCACACGTCCTCAAGGTGGCTCATCGGCGCGGTGCCGGCGATGCCGGCACCGGCGGCCATCGTGGCGACACTGTCCACGCTGCCATACCAGATGATGTCGTCGATGTCGATGTCGTCGCCGTAGAGCACCTCGCGGCCGGCGTCCAAGTCAATGACCAGCACGAGACCCTCACGCTCCAAACCACAATAGTATAGGAATGTTGAGTCCTGACGCAGTGGTGCGTAGGCATTGTTGGGGTAGTTGCATGGCGAGGGGTTGTTGCCCGGCAGCACGATGATGCCGTGCTCGTCTTTCATCAGTTCCACGAGCCGCGCGCGGCGAGATATATAAGTTTCTTTACTGAAAAGCATTGCTATCGTGAAAAAAAGTCTTTATTATCGATTGCTCGAATGCTCGAATGTTCGAATGCTCGAATGTTCGATTATACGAATTGTCGAAATTATGAATTATGCATTATGAATTATGCATTGGTTAAAGGCTGGCGGCGTAGATTTCGCGCAGTTCCTCGCGGTTGAGGAAGCGCGGGTCGTTGTCGAGCATGCTCGCGCCGGTGGTCACGGCGTTCTCCACCAGGTCGTCGAGGTGGGCGGCTGTGAAACCCCACTGGCTCAACTTGAGGTCGGCCACGCCACACTCGCGCTTCATCACCTCAAGAGCGTCGAGGAAGTCGCTGGGGCGAGCGGCCTTTTGCTGTGTCATCTTCTCGCTCATCTTCATCAGGCGCTTCATCACGTCATTCTTGAGCGTCTTGAAGTAGGCGCCCGAGATGGCAATCAGTCCGGCGCCGTGCGGCAGTTCGGGCTTGAAGGCGCTCAGGGCGTGCTCCAGGGCGTGCTCGCCGGTGCAGCCGGCAGTGCTCTCCACCATACCGGCCAGCGTGCTGGCCCACGCCACCTTGATGCGTGCCCAGCGGTTGTTGCCGTCGGCCACGGCCACCGGCAGATATTTATAGAGGAGACGGATGGCCTCGAGGGCATACAGGTCGCTGGCGGGGCTGTGGGAGTGGCTGATGTAACCTTCGGCGGCGTGGAAAAAGGCGTCAAAGCCTTGATAGGCAGTCAGGCGCGGCGGCACGCTCATCATCAGGTCGGGGTCGACAATGGCCATGGTGGGGAAGATCTGAGGGCAACCGAAGCCCATCTTCTCACGGGTCTGCTCGTTGGTGATCACTCCCCAAAGGTCCACCTCGGTGCCGGTGCCGGCCGTTGTCGGGATGGCCACGATGGGCAGGGCGCGCTCCACGCGCTTGCCGCCGCCGGTGCCGCCGTGCACATAGTCCCAGAAGTCGCCGCCCATGGCCGCGGTGATGGCGATCGCTTTGGCCGTGTCAATCGAACTGCCGCCGCCCAGGCCCACGACGAAGTCGCAGCCCTCGGCGCGGCACACCTCTGTGCCCTCCATCACTGTGGCCCGGATGGGGTTGGGCTGCACGCGGTCAAACACGACGCTGTCGGCGCCGCCTTGCGCCAGCAGGGCGCGCACGCGGTCCAGATAGCCCAGGCGGGCCATCGAGCCGCCGGCGCTCACCACAAGCAACGCCTTCTTGCCGGGCAGGCCGGCGGTGGCCAGTTGATTGAGTTCCCCGGCGCCGAAGAGCAGGCGCGTGGGGATATACAGTCCGAATTTCATCTGTCCTCTCATAATGGGTAATCAATTCTTTTATATGGTTAGTGTTTCTGAAAGGTTGACCTTAAAATAAAAGTGTGCTAAAGTACAAATTTTTCTTGAACCGACCAAACAATACTTCGGTAAAAAAATGAAGAAGTGCTATAAATAATTGTTTCTCGTCTATTTTCGTCTATAACAACGTCTATTATCGTCAATTTTTTGTCTAAAATAATTAAGATAGACGGAAATTGACGTTGTTATAGACGTGAATTGACGCTAACCTCAAAAATTACCGAACTATTGACCAAAAAAACGCCGTAATTTGTTGCTGCGAGAATTTTTTGAGGCGCGGCACGGCATTCGCTGTTTTTTTAGTAATTTTGTCGTCACAATGGCGGCATTGGTGCCGCTTGTTTTAAATAAATCATTGATTATGAAGAAAATAATTCTATCTATCGTTGCCGTGGTGGCTTTGTCGTTCACGGCATGCACCACCACCGGCAGCGGCTCGCTGGGTAACATCTTGAGTGGCCTTGGTAGCCAGAACACCATCAACGGCCTCCTCAATATGGTTATCGGCCATGTCACCATCTCGCAAGAAGAATTGATTGGCTCGTGGGCCTACAGCGCGCCCGGCTGTGCCTTCACCAGCGAGAACCTGCTGGCCAAAGCCGGTGGCAGCGTTGCCGCCGAGAATGTCAAGGCCAAGTTGCAGCCGGCCTATCAGGCCGTGGGAGTGAGTGCGGCCAACACCACGTTTGTCTTCAACCGCGACAACAGTTTCAGCGCGCGCATCGACGGCCTGCCCATGAGTGGCACTTATGCCTACGAGCCGTCGAGTGGCGCGCTGAAACTAAAGATGCCCCTTTTCAGCGCTACCGCTTACATCACGCGCACTACCGGCGGACTGGCGCTCACCTTCGAGAGCAAGAAACTGCTCACCGTGCTGCAAACCGTCAGCGCCTTGAGCGGCAACAGCACCGTCAAGGCGGTGGGGGACCTGAGCAAACAGTTTGAGGGAGTGCGTGTGGGCTTTGAATTGGCAAAATAATAGATGAGCCCACTGTAAAAAAAGTCGCTGATTGATTTTAAACACAAATTACCATAATTATCCATGAATATTTATTCCAAGTATTATAATTAAAATTAATAACTAATGAATAATTAATGGATAATTTATGGTAATTCATGTTCAAAAATTTTGCTGTAATCTGAAAAATGAAGCGCAACGAACTTGAACTGATGGCGCCTGCCGGCAGCCGCGAGGCTCTCGTTGCCGCCAGGCAGGGCGGTGCCAATGCCGTCTATTTCGGCATCGAGGGACTGAACATGCGGTCGCGTGCCGGCGCAAATTTCACAATTGATGATTTGCCCGAACTTGTCGCGTGGTGTCGTGAGGCCGGCATGAAGAGTTACCTGACGGTGAATACCATCATCTATGACGATGACATTGACTATATGCGCCGCATCGTTGATGCCGCGAGAGCGGCCGGGGTGAGCGCCATCATCGCCACAGACATCGCCACGATTGCCTACGCTCGCGCTATTGGCCAACCGGTGCACATCAGCACGCAGGTGAACGTGTCCAACGTGGAGGCCGTGCGCTTCTACTCGCAATGGGCCGACGTGATGGTGCTCGCGCGCGAACTGACGCTCGACCAAGTGAGCCACATCCACAGTGCCATCGCCCGTGACGATATCCGCGGGCCGCAAGGCGAGCCGGTGAGGCTGGAGATGTTCTGCCACGGCGCGTTGTGTATGGCCGTCAGCGGCAAGTGTTACATGAGCCTGCACGAGTGTGGCACGAGCGCCAACCGCGGTGAGTGCCGCCAGGTGTGTCGCCGCAGTTATATCCTCACTGACCGCGACACCGGCGACGAACTCGCCATCGACAGCAAGTATATCATGTCGCCCAAGGACTTGAAAACTATTCATTTTCTCAACAAGATGGTGGACGCCGGAGTGAGGGTGTTCAAGATAGAGGGCCGCGCGCGCGGACCCGAATATGTGCGCACTGTCACCGAGTGCTACCACGAGGCCCTGCAGGCCGTGTGTGACGGCACTTATGGCGACGCCGAGCGGCTGCGAGACTGGGACGGACGGTTGGCCAAGGTGTTCAACCGTGGTTTTTGGGACGGCTACTATCTTGGGCAGCGCTTGGGCGAGTGGACCGACAAGTATGGCTCGAGCGCCACGCGCGTTAAGCAGTATGCGGCGCGCGCCACGCGTTACTATCCGCGCCTGGGAGTGACTGAGTTTCTTGTCGAGGCCGGCGAGGTGGCCGTGGGCGACGAGGTCGTGGTTATCGGCCCCACAACGGGTGCTGTGCCGTTCACGGTGGAGGAGATGCGCCTTGACGTTGACCCGGTGCCGCATGCCGTCAAGGGACAGTTGTTCTCGGTCAAGACGCCCGAGCGTGTGCGACCCGGCGACCGCCTCTACCGGTGGCTGCCGTCCTGAGTCTCTCTCTCGAAAATTCCCGAGATACGAGATAAAAAATCTGTGGGAAAAAAAGCCTTGATTGTCTGAAAGAGTCGACAATCAAGGCTTTGGCTGTCCTACCCGGACTCGAACCAGGAAATGCGGCACCAAAAACCGTTGTGTTACCATTACACTATAGGACAGTGTCATTAACCGATTTGCGGCTGCAAAGGTAAGCATTTTTTATGACCCTTGCAAATTTTATTGCTAAAACCTCAATTTTTTTCATTCCGAGGTCCTTTATATCAATGCTTCGGTAAATTTTAGAGGTTAGCGTCTATTTACGTCTATGACGACGTCAATTCACGTCTAAAACAAAAATATTGACGAAAAATATACGTCGTTATTGACGAAAATAGACGCGAAACAATTTCGCCGTCGTGCTAAAAAAGGCGCATGGGAGAATTACTCTCTCACACGCCTTACCGCCTTGCGGTGCGTACAGGACTCGAACCAGCGACCTCCTGCGTGACAGGCAGGCATTCTAACCAACTGAACTAACGCACCGTTGACTGATTTTAGTACTTTGTACTTAATCGTGGTACCTCCAGGAATCGAACCGGGGACACATGGATTTTCAGTCCATTGCTCTACCGCTGAGCTAAGGTACCTCTCGGAATTGCGAGTGCAAAGGTACGGCGAGTTTTTGGATTGACAAAATTTTTTTGAAAAAAAATCAAAAAAAATGCGTTTTTTCTAATTTTCACCCCTCTTATTGACCTTTGTGTGAGAAAAAATGTGTAACTTGCACCGTTTTTTGAAACCATTTATGGCCAGCGAAGCGATATTGCAATATGTGTGGCAACACCGCTTGTGGAGTTACAACGCGATGAAGACCACCGACGGGCGACCGGTGCGCATCGTTGACCCGGGGCTGCTCAACACCGGCTCCGGACCGGACTTCTTCAATGCCAAGGTGAACATCGACGGACGCCTCTGGGCCGGCAATATCGAAATCCACGTCAAGGCCAGCGACTGGTATCGCCATGGCCATGACCGCGACACGGCCTACGATAACGTGGTGCTGCACGTGGTGGCCGACAGCGATGCCGCCGTGGCGCGCACCACAGGCGAGCCTATCGCCCAGACCGTGTTGCACATCGCGCCGGCTTTTGAGAACCGCTTGGCGCAGTTTGCCGGCACTGCCTCGCGTGGCGCCATGCCATGTGCCTCCTGCCTGGGCGACGTGCCGCAGTTGGCCGTCACCGATTGGATGGAGGCTCTCGCCTTTGAGCGCGTCCACGCCAAGGCCGACCGCCTGCACGACCTGCTGCAGACCTACTGCGGCAGTTGGCAAGACGTGTGCTACGTGACTATGGCGCGCACCCTGGGCTTCGGCGTCAACGGCGACGCGTTTGAGCGGCTGGCGCGGCGCACTCCGCTCAAACTCTTGGGTAAGCATGCCGACTCGCTCCTGCAACTTGAGGCATTGCTCATGGGGCAGGCCGGACTGTTGGGCAACGTGGTCACGCCGGTTGACCGCTATCACGAGCAGGTAATCCGCGAGTACACGTTCCTGCGCAACAAGTTCTCGCTCATCCCGATGGACCCGGTGGCGTGGAAGATGATGCGCACTCGTCCGCAAAACTTCCCCGCGCGCCGCATCGCCCTGTTGGCGATGATGGTCCACAACGGGTTCGGCCTCATGTCGCGCATCATCGATGCCGGCGGTGACCTCGACCGCCAGCGCGACATCTTTGCCATCGACTTGACCGGCTATTGGGCCGACCACTACGCGCTGGGCGGCGCCGAGGCGCCTCACGGGGCGCGTAGCCTGAGCGACCGCATGATTGATGTGGTGGTTATCAACACCGTGGTGCCGTTGCTATATGCCTACGGCGACACCTGTGGCGAGACTCGCCTGCAAGATGCCGCCATTGAGTTGCTCGAGCAATTGCCGCCGGAGCACAACAGCATCGTCAGCGCCTTTGTACGCGCCGGTCTGCCGTGCGACACCGCCCTCGACTCGCAGTCGCTCATCCAACTGCGGCGGGCCTACTGCGACGCCCACAAGTGCATCTACTGCCGTCTGGGCCGACGACTGTTGCGTCAGGCCGCCACGATTAAACCTTAACGCCCCACGGCAGTCTTATATAAAATAAAAGGTTTACCGTCGGCTGTCGACCGTTTACCGAGCGTTAATAACGAACAACCAACAACGTATAACTATAAAATGAAGAAATCTCTTATCCTCGCGGCAGTGATTGCCGCAGCGACTGCAATGCCGGCAATGGCCGAGAAGGTCGTGCCAATCAAGTTTGGCGACATGGATCACTGGGTGACCCGCAACATCAAGGAGAGCGCCGTGCTGGGCGGCAACACCAAGACGGTGTATGCCATCGGCCCCACCAAGACCATCAACGGCGCTAAGGCCTATGTGCCCGAGGGCGGCTCGCCCTGGGCGTCGAGCAACGTCTATGCCAAGGTGATGGGCATTGTCAAGACCAGCAACGCCGTCTTTCCAGAGGCGCGTGGCACCGGCAAGTGTGCCAAACTCACCACGATGCTCGAGAAGGCCAAGGCCATCGGCATGATTAATATCGAGGTGCTCGTGAGCGGCTCCATCTTCCTGGGCCACATGATTGAGCCAATCACCAGCAGCAAGAACCCCTACTCCAAACTCGACATGGGGGTGCCGTTCACCGGCCGCCCCACCGCGCTCCAGTTTGACTACAAACTGCTCGCGCCGCTCGACGACCGCACCCAAAGCACCGGCTTCAGCGCCAAGAAGACCATCCTGGGCCGTGACTATGCCGAGGTGTACATCATCCTGCAGCGCCGTTGGGAGGACGCCAAGGGCAACATCCACGCCGCGCGCGTGGGCACCGGCCGCCGTCGCCTGGGCGCTACCACCAAGGATTGGATGAATGGCTACCGCATTCCCGTGTGGTATGGCGACATCACCAAGCATCAAGGCTATCAGAACTATATGGGCCTCATTCCCAAGAGTAAAAGTTACAGTGCCTATAACAGCAAGGGCAAACTCGTGCCCGTGGTGGAAGAGAAGTGGGACGACGCTAACGCCACTCCCACCCACATGCTCGTGATGGCCAGCAGCGGCTGTGGCACGGCCTATGTGGGAACCATCGGCATGACGCTCTGGGTCGATAATTTCGCCCTCGTCTATTGAGGGGCTGAGAGTTGAGAGGTTGAGAGTTGAGCCATTTGCTATCGCAAATGGGAAAGAATGTAGAGCCAGGCAAAGGACGAGGCAAGCCTCGTTCCTACAGCGTGGCAGCGAACGGAGATAAATCCATTATCCCCGAGCGCGGTAGCGCGAGGCTCAACCTCTCAACCCCTCAACGCTAAACGTTTAATGAAAACATGATGAGACAGATTTGCATGGCGGCGGTGTTGCTGCTGCTGACGGCCTGCGGCGGCCATCGTCACGGTCGTGAGGCCGACGTGGCGGCACCGGAGGATAGCGCCGCGTTCACCGCCGTTGATGTTTACCTCGAGCGCAGCGGCTCGATGGTGGCCTACGACACGCCCGGTGGCCGCGGCGAGCTCAAGGCTGCCGTCAACAACATCATCAACGCCGCGCCCAGTGCCGACTCGGTTTCCATCGCCATCGTCAACGATAGTGTGTGGCCTTACGCCGGCACTATCGCGTCTTTTCTCCAAGACCGCGACATCTACGGTAGCACTGCCGGAGTGGGCAACGCCGCCTACACTGACTTCCAACTTATCTTCACCACTTTGCTCGAGAGGCTGCACCCCGGCCACGTGAGCGTGCTCGTGAGCGACCTGATCTACTCGCCGCGAGGCACCGACGGACTGAGCCTCGACAAACTCTTCAATGAGGCCACCGGCATCACTCACGCTGCCTTTAACGGGCGTGTCGACATCGACGTGGTGGTGCACAAGATGACGGGCGACTATCACGGCCGGTATTATCCGGCCATGGGTGGCGCGTTTGACTATCACGGCACGCGGCCGTTCTACATCATGGTTATTGCCCACCGCGCCACTCTGGCGGCTATCGAGGCGATAGGCGGAACAACGGCTGCGGCATTGTTGGCGCCGCGCGGCGCTCAGGGCACTTATCGTTTTAATCGCCCGACGGTGGACGTGGATCCGGTGATTTTGCCGCGCCATGAGAGCAACACCGGACGCTGGCGCATCGCGCGAGGCGACGGGCTCGCCCTGAGCGGTTGTCAGCCCGATGAGGCGACCGGTAACCTTACCTTTACGGTGGCAGCCAATTTGAGCAATACCGGGTTGGATAGCATCGCCACGCTCGACGCGGCTAATTACGAGGTCAAGTCGACAGGTGGTTTCACGCTGCAGGTCACACCCGTCACCGACGATATGATTACCGGCAACAATCACCGCTATCTTGAGGGTCGCACCCATCTGCTCACTCTCTCCGGCTCGCCGACAGCGGGAGCCGACCGAGTTGTCATCACCCTGCCCGATGTGATGCCGCAGTGGGTCGCCGCCTCGTCAGCCGAGGCCGACGCGGCGTCGTCGCTGCCGAGGTTTGCCGACACTACTATGGGGCTCGAACCGTTGCTGCAGGGCATTTATAACGCTTTCCACCCGCGTGGAGCAACCCCATTAGTGACACTCACCATCGACCTGCGCTAATCCACAACTCGATATTTCTCTCTCGAATATTATCGAAAATTTCCGAAAAATTTTATTTATCTCCCGTGAATTTACGTGAATTATCGTGAATATATTTTGATGATAAAACAAAGTAAATAAAAAATTTACGGAAATTCACGAAAATTCACGGGAGATTAATTTTCGAGAATTTTCGGAGATTTTCGTGAGGAAATATAGAGTTGCAAATTTTAGGAAATAGAAGTTTTTTTTGTAATTTTGCGCTATGATAACTGCGACACGCATAGTAAAGCGCTATGGCACCCTGGAGGTGTTGCGTGGCGTCTCTCTTTCCATCGCCCCACATGAGGTGACGGCAATCGTTGGCGCCAGTGGCGCCGGCAAGACGACATTGCTGCAAATTCTGGGAACGCTCGAGCGTGCCGACGCGGGCTCAGTCACCATCGATGGCACCGACGTCACCGCCCTTGGTGAGACCGAGTTGTCCACCTTCCGCAACCGCCGCATCGGCTTCGTCTTTCAGCAGCACCGGTTGTTGCCGGAGTTCACCGCCGTCGAGAATGTCGCCCTGCCGGCAATGATTGGCGGCGCATCGCGGCGTGAAGCGCTCGACAATGCTGCAGCGCTGCTCGACCGCCTGGGCCTTGCCGAGCGCTTGAGACACAAGCCCACCGAACTCAGCGGTGGCGAATGTCAACGGGTGGCCGTTGCCCGCGCGCTCATTAACCACCCGGCGGTGGTGCTGGCCGATGAGCCCAGCGGCAGCCTCGACAGCCACAACAAGCAAGAGTTACACCAATTGTTTTTTGACCTCGCCTCGCAGAGCGGACACACGTTTGTCATCGTCACTCACGACGAGACGCTCGCCGCCCGTGCCCACCACGTGCTCCACATGAGCGACGGCCAAATAATCGATAATTAACCATGGAAACGAACCCGATTGCAAATCTCAACACACGTTCGGTGTGCAGCCACCTCGTGGCTGCCCTTTGGGTGTTGCTCGTTTTGCTCGCGGCCTGCGATAACGACAAGGCTCTTGACGATGCCCTCATCAACTATCGTCTGGACATCGTCACTTATGCCGGCACCACCGATGGTGCCGCCACCTTTGACTACTACGGCCGCGGCGATAGCCTGCCCGTCACGCTGCTCACCACATGGACCCATGATGTGGGCGCCAAAGTGGGGCAGCGCGTGCTGCTGCGTTATGGCTTGGACGCTATGCCCGCCGGCGGTACGGCCTCTGTCAAGGCCTACGGCATCAGTGCCATCGTGAGCGACACGCTGCGCGTGAGTTCACTCGCGCCGGACATTATGGGAGACGACCCGGTCAGGCTGCGCAGCCTGTGGCGCACCGGCCCCTTCCTGAACGTGCGCTGCGAGGTCGAGTACACCGGCCAGCACCACCGTTTTGGCCTCGTGGCCGAGGACGCTACCCTTGATGGCGACACCGTCGTGTGTCACCTCATCCACAGCCTGGGAGGCTTCACCGCTATGCAGTGGCGCGAACTCTACGGTTCGTTCCTTATCGACGAAGTCATTGCCGGCAGGCCTTGCCGCGTACTGCGCGTCGAGGTCGACAACGACGTCGTCCGCCCCACCACCACCACCTACGACTTTGAGTTATAAAACACTAAAAACAATAGTTTTGTATTGCGAGACGAAGTCTCGTATAAAATGAAAATTCTACACTTATGGCAAACCAGAAACAGATTCAGATTGAAGTGCCGGCCGAAGAGATGGCCGGCTGTTACGCCAACCTGGCGATGATCGCCCACAGTGCTAACGACTTTTTTATCGACGCCATCCTCATGTCGCCCAATATGCCCAAGGCACGCGTGCAGAGCCGCATCATCATGACGCCCGAGAACGCCAAGCAACTCGCCATAGCCCTGCAGCAGAACATCCAGAAGTATGAGCAGACCTTCGGTGAAATCCGTCTCCGTCAGCCCCAGCAGCAGGTCAATGCCGACTTCATCGACTTCCCCACGCCCAAAGGCAACGCCTAACTCCGTTAATTCCGCCGGGCTATCCAGCCTCTCGTCTATTTACGTCTATTTACGTCTATTTTTATCTTTATATCTCCCGTGAATTAACGTGAATAATCCATGAATTTAAGTCTCCTGTGAATTAACGTGAATTCCCGTGAATGATTTTATATTGGAGCACAATTAAAATAGGACAGACAAACATTTTAATTTATTGATAATCTGAAATATAATTATTTATTAACGTTGATAAAGTTGTGTTCATTACTTTCACGAAAATTCACGGAAATTCACGGGAGAAAAAATAATTCATGGATAATTTATGGTAATTCGTGTTAAAGAAACGGCTTATGAATTTGTTTGTTTATAATACCCTATCGCGGCAGAAGGAGTTGTTCAAGCCGTTGCATGAGGGCCGGGTGGGCATGTATGTGTGCGGCCCGACGGTCTACGGCGATCCTCACTTGGGCCACGCCAGGCCGGCCATCACGTTTGACATCCTCTTCCGTCTGCTGCAGCACTTGGGCTACAAGGTGCGCTACGTGCGCAACATCACCGATGTGGGCCACCTCGAGCATGACGCCGACCAGGGCGAGGATAAAATCGCTAAGAAGGCGCGCCTCGAGCAACTCGAGCCAATGGAGGTCGCACAACACTACACCAACCGCTATCACGACGCGATGGCGGCCCTGAACGTGTTGCCGCCCAGCATCGAGCCGCACGCCAGCGGCCACATCATCGAGCAGGAAGAACTCGTCAAGCAAATCCTCGACCACGGCTACGCCTACGAGAGCAACGGCAGCGTCTACTTCGACGTCGAGAAGTATGACCGCGACCACGGCTACGGACGCCTCTCGGGCCGCTCGCTCGAGAACACGCGCGACGCCAGCCGCGATAACCTCGACGGCGTGGGCGAGAAGCGCAACCAGGCCGACTTTGCCCTGTGGAAACTCGCCCAGCCCGAGCATATCATGCGGTGGCCGTCACCCTGGGGCGACGGCTTCCCCGGATGGCACTGCGAGTGCACCGCCATGGGGCGCAAATACCTCGGCGACGAGTTTGACATTCATGGCGGCGGCATGGACCTCGTCTTCCCGCACCATGAGTGTGAGATTGCCCAAGCCGTTGCCAGCCAAGGCAAGCCGATGGTGCGCTACTGGATGCACAACAACATGATCACAATCGGTGGCCAAAAGATGGGCAAGAGCCTGGGCAACTTCATCACCCTCGAGCAGTTCTTCACCGGCGATCACCCGATGCTCGACAAGGCCTACGGCCCGATGGTAATCCGCTTCTTTATCCTTCAGGCCCACTACCGCGGCACCGTAGACTTCTCCAACGACGCCCTCCAGGCAGCCGAGAAGGCCCTCGACCGCCTGCTCGACGGCTGGCATCGCCTGCAGGAACTCAAACCCGCCCCGGCGGCTACTATTGCCCTCGACGACTATGAGAACAAGTGCCTTGAGGCATTGTGCGACGACCTGAACTCGCCCGTGGCCATCGCCCACCTCTTCGACGCCTGCCGCGTCATCAACCAGGCCAACGACGGCGCGGTGGCACTCACCGCCGAACAAATCGACACGCTCAAGCACCTGTTCAACACCATCGCCTTCACTCTGCTGGGAGTGCGCGACAATGCCGCCGGTGGTGAGGGCGTCAACCTCGAGCCTTACCGCAAGGCCGTTGACCTGCTGCTCGAGTTGCGGGCAAAGGCCAAGGCCGACCGCGACTGGGCAACCAGCGACCGCATCCGCGACGAACTCGCCGCAGCCGGTTTTGACGTCAAAGATACCAAGAACGGTACCGAATGGACCCTGAGATAAGCACGAAGTGCCGACCAGAGAGTGTATCATAATTAGCGCACGCTATCGCGTGCGGAAATTTTTCAAAATCTCATATTTATTAAGTGCTTATAAATAAAGAAGTTAATTGTTTAATTTTGTTTTAGATTTTGAAAGATTTCCCGCCCGTAGGGCGGCTAAATCCCAAAATATTAATTATGATACAGTTTCGCCCGAAGTGTGAGGCTCCTGACACCCCTCCTTGTAGATATTATGTTTGCACTCTGAAACGCTCATTGGGGGCTCTGCCCCCAGCCGCTAAGGCTACCCCCCGGTGCGGTGTGTTATTAAAGTATTAAAAAAATTAAACAAAAGTGGGTGTATATCAGATGAATCATTAATTT
>JAFTDD010000049.1 GCA_017454355.1 Muribaculaceae bacterium | reverse complement strand
TGAAAATTCTCACGAAAATTTCCGAAAATTATCGAAAATAATTTTCTCGTAAATTTGCGTAAATTGTCGTAAATATTTTATTCACAGAATATTATCACCCAAATTAAATTTACGTAGATTTACGAAAATTTACGAGATACAATATTTTTTCGAGTATTTTCGAGAATTTTCGAGAGATAAATATCGAGTTGCGGAATTAAGGAAGAACATAATTTCTAACCATTATTTATTTTAAACACTTTTGTTCTTGTGTCCCTTATGTCAAAATAATAGACGGAAATGGACGTTGTCATAGACGTGAATAGACGCTAACCTCTAAAATTTACCGAACTATTGAAAAGCGGGTAAAGTAAAAAAGTTTGGGAAAAAGTTGAATATTAGCAATAAAAGTAGTAACTTTGCGGCCGGTTTAACGCAAAACTATCAAGGGAAGTGGCTTCATACAAGTTGAAGTTGCAAGGTAATGTGTCTGATATTGAGAACTATAGTTATCATCTTGACACAGCCTTTTTCAACGCAGACGCGCAATCGGAGTTGCGAGGAGCCGACGTGAATGTCGTGCTTGACGTGACTCGCAAGACCGGGGATATCCTCGTTCTCGATTTCACGTGCACGGGCCACATCACCGTGGGCTGCGACCGTTGTCTGGACGACCTGACGTTGCCTGTCGATGTCCCCTACCGTGTCACCGTCAAGATGGCCGGGGAGGAATTTGACGACAGCGACGAGGACGTGCTTGTGGTGCCGGAGAGTTGGACAGAACTTGACTTGGCACCGCTGATGCGCGACACAGTGTTGCTCTCTATTCCATTGGTTCACTGCCATCCCGAAGGGCAGTGCGACCCGCAGATGAGTCAACTGCTCGAGAGCATGAGTGTAGACGAGGATACGCTGCCCGCCGCCGATGACGCCGACAACACCGAGGCGCCCCTCGGCGATAGCGGTGACCCGCGATGGGAAGCCCTGCGTGGCCTAATCGAAAACAATAACAACAAATAACAAACAACAATGGCACATCCTAAACGTAGACAATCCAAGACCCGTACGGCCAAGCGTCGCACCCACGACGTGGCTGTTGCTCCCACCATCGCGCAGTGCAGCAACTGCGGCGCATGGCATGTTTATCACTCTGTTTGCCCCGAGTGTGGCTACTATCGCGGCAAGAACGTGATTGGCGAGAGCGCCGAGTAGTTGATTGACAACCGCGGTCAACCGGCCGACCAATGGACTAATCCCGAAATTGACCGCTTGATGACTTGTCATCGCGCCGGTTTAATTTTGGGATTTTTTTAATTGAAAAAACGAGAAAAGATAATGGTTAACGCCAAGATAACGGGTATCGCATCCTACGTGCCCGACTATGTGCTCACCAACGATGAACTATCGACGATGGTCGACACCAACGACGAATGGATCATGCAGCGCGTGGGCATTAAGGAGCGCCGCATCCTCAAGGAGCCCGTTGGCTCGAGCCACATGGGCATTATCGCCGTGAAGAAGTTGCTCGAGCAGACCGGCACCCGCCCCGAGGAGGTTGATTTGCTGATTTGCGCGACGAGCAACCCGGACTATCGCTTCCCGAGCACGGCGAGCGTGATTGCCCACAACTGCGGCATGGACGGCACGTGCTACGGATACGACATTCAGGCGGCTTGCGCCGGCTTTATTGTCGCCAGTTTTGACGCCAACGCCTACATCAAGGCCGGCCTCTACAAGAAGGTGGTTGTGGTGTGCACCGAGAAGATGTCGAGCATGGTCAACTACGAGGACCGCGCGACGTGTCCGCTCTTTGGCGACGGCGCGGCAGCGGTGCTGATGGAGCCCACCACCGACGGTGACGGCATCATCGACGCCGTGTTCCACGTGGATGGCTGCGGCCTTGAGCACTTGATTTACAAGGCCGGCGGCAGCGCCAAGCCCACGAGTCACGAGACGGTTGACGCCCGCGAGCACTTCGTCTATCAGGAGGGACGCGCCGTCTATCGCCACGCGGTGACCGATATGCTCACGTCCACCCAGGAGATTATGAAGCGCAACAACCTCACCGTCGACGACTTCGAGTGGTTTGTGCCTCATCAGGCCAACCTGCGCATCATCGAGGCCGTGGGTCAGCGACTGGGCATCGACCCGGCCAAGGTGCTGGTCAACATCGAGAAGGTGGGCAACACGAGCGCCGCGTCAATCCCCCTGTGTCTGGACCAGAGGCGCGACATGCTGCACCGCGGCGACCGCCTGGTGCTGACGGCCTTTGGCGCCGGTTTCACATGGGGTGCGCAATATCTCATCTGGAGCATCTAAACGCCTGTCAAGAAGATTTTAAACACGAATTACCACGAATTATTCATAAATTTTCATTTATCGCCACGATAAATAATTTATGAATAATTTGTGATAATTTATGTTTATAATAAAGCAACTGAATAAGCAAGTGTATCATGGATAGCGCAATGAATAATCACCGCGCGGGCTTTGTCAATATCGTTGGCAACCCCAACGTGGGCAAGAGCACGCTGAGCAACCGCCTGGTTGGGGAGCGGCTGTCGATTATCACAAGCAAGTCACAGACCACTCGGCACCGCATCATGGGCATCGTCAACGGCGACGACTACCAGATCGTGTTCAGCGACACGCCGGGCGTGCTGCGTCCGCAATTCAAGTTGCAGGAGAGCATGCTCGAGTCGAGCACTGGTGCTCTGGTGGACGCCGACGTGCTGCTCTATGTGACCGATGTGGTGGAGACGCCCGACAAGAACGCCGACTTTCTGGCACGCGTGGCACGCCTTGAGGTGCCGGTGCTGCTGGTTATCAACAAGATTGACCTGCTCGAGCGCGGCAACGCCCAACTCGTGGAGATTGTGGACCGCTGGAAAACGTTGCTGCCCAAGGCCGAAGTGTTTCCCACCAGCGCCACCGAGAACTTTAACGTCGACAATCTGATGGCCCGCATCGTGGAGTTGCTACCCGTGCACCCGCCCTACTTTGGCAAGGACGCGTTGACCGACCGCAGTTCGCGCTTCTTTGTTACCGAGATTGTGCGCGAGAAGATGCTGCTCACCTACGACAAGGAGGTGCCTTACGCCGCCCAGGTGATTGTCGAGAAGTTTGACGAGGGCGACCGCGCCATCCACATTATGGCGGTCATCTATGTGGAGCGCGAGACGCAGAAAGGCATCGTGATTGGCGCGGGCGGCCGCCGCCTGAAGCACGTGGGCATCGAGGCCCGCAAGGACATCGAGCGCTTCTTTGGCAAGAAGGTGATGCTTGAACTCTTTGTGAAGGTGGAACCGGACTGGCGCAACCGCGACGCCAAACTGCGCCAGTTTGGCTATATCGAGTAACCAGAAATCCTAGAAACCCTAGGAATCCTAGGAACCCTAGAAACCCTAGGAATCCTAGGAACCCTAGAAACCCTAGAAAAACTAGGAAAACTAGAAAAACTAGAAAAACTAGGAAAACTAAAAACAACAAAACAAGAAACTAAAACGAAAAATGGGACGACTGATAGCAATTGTGGGACGCCCCAATGTGGGCAAGTCCACGCTTTTCAACCGATTGACGCAGACCCGCGCTGCCATCGTTGACGACACCAGCGGCACCACTCGCGACCGCCAGTATGGCAAGACCGAGTGGGGCGGCATGGAGATGAGCGTTGTCGACACCGGCGGCTGGGTGGTCAACTCGGAGGACATCTTTGAGGGAGAAATCAACAAGCAGGTGCACATCGCCATCGAGGAGGCCGACGTGATTTTGTTTGTGGTCGATATCAAGAACGGCATCACCGACCTTGACGACCACGTGGCCCGCATTCTGCGCACGAGCGGCAAGCCCGTAATCGTGGTGACCAACAAGGACGACAACAACGAGAGCATGTACGCCGAGGCCGAGTTCTACAGCCTTGGCCTCGGGCAGCCCTACTCGATTTCGGCTCTGAACGGTACGGGCACCGGAGACCTGATGGACCGTGTGGTGGAGTTGATGCCCGACGAGGGCGACGTGCAACCCGACGAGACGCTGCCTCGCTTTGCCATCGTCGGGCGCCCCAACGCCGGCAAATCGTCGCTGGTGAACTCGCTGATGGAGCAAGACCGCAACATTGTCACCGACATCGCCGGCACCACACGCGACAGTATATACTCACGCTACAACAAGTTCGGTTTTGACTTCTATCTGGTCGACACGGCCGGCATACGCAAGCGCGGCAAGGTGAACGAGGACATCGAGTATTACTCTGTGCTACGCTCAATCCGCGCCATCGAGAACAGCGACGTGTGTGTGCTCATCATCGATGCCACGCGCGGCATCGAGAGCCAGGACGTGAACATCTTCTCTATCATCCAGAAGAACCGCAAGGGCCTTGTGGTGTTGGTCAACAAATGGGATTTGGTGGAGAACAAGAGCCAGGAGGCCATCAAGCACATGGAGCAGACCATCAGGGAGCGCTTCGCGCCGTTCACCGACTTCCCGATCATCTTTGGCTCGGCGCTCACCAAGCAGCGCATCTACAAGGTGCTCGAGACGGCGATTGAAGTGTATAACAACCGACGCCGCACGATACCCACTTCGCAACTCAACAACGTGATGCAGGCAGCCATCACGGCGTTCCCGCCGCCGGCCGTCAAGGGCAAATATGTCAAGATAAAATATGTGACGATGCTCAAGAACGCGTTCACGCCCACGTTCCTTTTCTTCTGCAACTTGCCGCAATGGATTCGTGACCCGTACAAGCGTTATCTGGAGAATAAGATACGCGAGAACTGGGATTTTCACGGCACGATAATCAACCTGTTTTTCCGCGAGAAATAAGAGAAAAGTGCTGTTTTGTGCATAAATATGTATTTTTTGTGGAAAAAATTTGGAGGTTCAGATAAAAATCACTACCTTTGCGGTAGAATTGGTCAACAATAGTAATCTAAGGCAACAGAAAATTTTTATACTTGAATTTTGGTTATGAAGGAGGTGTGCTTTTGTGAAAAAGCACACTTTCGCTTTTTATATGTGGAGGGGTGGGATGACTAGTTTTTCTAGGGTGACTAGAGTTCCTATGATTCCTAGGGGTCTAGGATTCCTAGGGTTTCTAGGATTCCTAGGGTTTCTAGGATTCCTAGGGGGTCACATCAGGCTCTGGTAGAGGGCGAGAGTGCGGCGGGCGATGTTGTCCCAGTCATAGTCACAGAGGTCGTAGTGGCGCTGCGGGCAGCCGGCGGCGAGTTTGCGCGTGAGGGCGGCCTCGAGGGCGTCGCTGTCGTCGACGGGGAAGAAGTCGCCTTGCTGGTCGAGTTGCGGCAGGCGGTTGGCCGGGATGTCGCTCACGAGCACATCCAGGTCGTAACTCATCGCCTCGAGCAGCGAGATGGGCAGGCCCTCGTGGGTGCTGGGCAGCACAAAGAGGGCTGCATGGCTCATGAGTTGATTGAGTTTCTCGCCGCGTATAAAGCCGGTGAGCACCACGTTGTGCCGCTGGGCGAGGCGCTTCAGGCCGTCAGAATACTCGTCGGCATGGTCAGCGTCGCCGGCGAGTACCAGGCGCCATGAGCCGCGGTCGCGCTTGGCAAAGGCCTCAACAAGCCGGTCGAGCCGTTTCTCGGGCACAAAGCGCGCCAAAGCCATCACATATCGGCCAGGTTGCAGACCGAGGCTGTCGAGATAGTCGGTGGCGGAACTCTTGACGGGACGCTCCACGCCGTTATAAATCAGTTCAACGCCCTCGGTGCGGCCGTAGCGGTCGCGGAGGATGCCGGTGATGACGTTGCTGATAGAGATGATGCGATGGGCGAAACGGGCCATACACCACTCGCCGGCCTTGAGCATCAGTTTGGCGGCAGTGCCCCACTTCTGGCGGTCGTAGTCGGGTCCGTGGTTAGTACACACCACCTTGAGGCCGAGCAGCCTCGCCAACGGGGTCATCAGCGCCGGGCCTATGGCGTGGATGTGCACCACGTCGGCACCCAGCCGCCAGGCCTTGATCACGGCGAGGAACGTGTGGACAATAGCCTCGAAACTCTTGCGGCGCGGGGCATAGACGTCCACCAGATGAACTCCCTTGTAGTCCCCGGCCACATTGTCCGGCTCCACGTAACAAGAGCGGCGCAGCACGGTCACGTCCACGCCAAGGGCTGCCAACCGCGGATATAACTGCTCGCAATGAGTCTCAACGCCGCCCTGGATGCGCGGAATGCCGCGCGTGCCTGTCACAACAACTTTCATTTTCCCATACCCTGCCGTGGGTCTTGGCCGACGTCGTACCATTGCTTGTCGAGCACCGGTTTCTTGCCTAACAGGCTGCGCCACTTGTTGCGCAAGGCCCATGCGGCCGGGTGACGGACGTACTTTTTCATCACGGGCGCGGCGGTACCCACCATCCAGCAGTTCTTGGGGCAGGTGCGCACCTTGACCCGGACTGCCTCGGCCTGCTCGCTCGTCCAGAGCGTCATGAAGTCCTCGGTGTCGTGGATATTGCCCATGCTTGCCTTCCAAAATCGTTCCTCAAGGCCGTTGCAAGGATACACCTCGCCGTAAGGGTCGATAAAGAAGTTCATCATTCCGGCCTCGCATGGCAGCATACGGCGGCCACCCTCGATGTAGTTAATCAGGCCCATGTTGAAGAAAGCGCGGAACCACGACTTGGGGTGGTTTTCCTGCAACTGCCACTCGATGAGTTGCTCAAAGTCGGCGATGACGCGCTCGCGGTTGGTAATCTCGTTGTCGTACTTGTGGAAGTAGAACGAGTTGTGGAAAGCGGCGGTAGCGAACTCCATGCCCAACTCGCGGCTAAGGCGGTAGAGCGACAGCATATCGGTGCTGTTATTGTTGCTCACGGTGCAGCCAAAGCCGATGTCCTTCACTCCCATTGAGCGCAGCGTGAGCAGGGTGCGCAGGCCGCGGTCAAAGCCACCCTGACGGCCGCGCAGGTCATCGTTTTTCTGCGACAGACCCTCGATGGAGATGCGCACGCCAATGTTGGGAAAGCGCTTGGCCAAGTCAATAACGCGATCCTCAAACCAACCGCTGGTTGAGATAACAATGCGGCCCGTGTGGCGATAGCACTCCTCGATGATTTCGGGCAGGTCCTCGCGCACGAAAGGCTCTCCACCGGTGATGTTGATAAACTTGAGTTGCGGCAAGCACTTCAAGTCGGCCGCAACCAGTTCGCGCTTAGGCTCGGTGGGGTTGTTCCAGATGTTGCACATCTTGCAATGCATCGGACAACGATAGGTGACTATAATCGATGCGTCAGTTGGACGTTGGATGTTCGGCATAAGTATTTAGATATAGAGCGTTGGTTTCTCATTCGGTGCCACGACGGCACTACAAGTTGCAAAATTACTACTTTTTTTCCATATAATACCGCTATTTGTTTTTTTTTCTAAAAATATAGGCGCGTTTAGCGAATAAGTCAGGAGAATTTAGTAACTTTGCGATGTAAAGTGAGTGACAAACCATTTATTAACTCTTAATAAAACTTATTTATCAAGAAATCATGATTATTGAAAAAGTGCATGCCCGCGAGATTTTGGACTCGCGCGGCAATCCGACCGTGGAGGTTGAGGTGACCCTCGAGTGTGGTGTGATGGGACGTGCTTCGGTGCCCAGCGGCGCCAGCACCGGCGAGAACGAGGCTCTGGAGTTGCGTGACGGCGACAAGGCCCGTTACGACGGCAAGGGAACGCTCAAGGCCGTGGAGAACGTCAACACCAAGATTGCTCCCGTTGTGGAGGGCATGAGCGTGCTCGACCAGCGCGGTATCGACTGCAGGATGATTCAACTTGACGGCACCAAGACCAAGAGCAACCTGGGCGCCAACGCCATCCTGGGTGTGTCGCTTGCCGTGGCTCACGCTGCCGCCAACTATCTGGAGATTCCTCTGTATCGCTACATCGGCGGCGCCAACGCCTATGTGCTGCCCGTGCCGATGATGAACATCATCAACGGCGGCGCCCACAGCGACGCCCCGATCGCCTTCCAGGAGTTCATGATCCGTCCGGTGGGCGCCAAGTGTGAGCGCGAGGCAATCCGTATGGGAGCCGAGGTGTTCCACGCGCTGGCCAAACTGCTCAAGAAGCGCGGTCTGAGCACCGCCGTGGGCGACGAGGGCGGCTTCGCGCCCGCGCTGGACGGCATCGAGGATGCTCTGGACAGCATCATGCAGGCCATTCAGGACGCCGGCTACAAGCCCGGCGAGGATGTCAAGATCGCTATGGACTGCGCTGCGAGCGAGTTCGCGGTGATTGAGGACGGCAAGTACTACTACGACTACCGCCAACTCAAGGACGGCAAGAAGAAGGACCCCAACGGCAAGAAACTCAACGTGGACGAGCAAATCGCCTTCTTGGAGCACTTGATCACCAAGTACCCCATCGACTCGATCGAGGACGGTCTGGACGAGAACGACTGGGACGGCTGGAAGAAACTCACCGCCGCCATCGGCGACCGTTGCCAACTCGTGGGCGACGACCTGTTTGTGACCAACGTGGACTTCCTGCGCAAGGGTATCACCAGCGGTGCCGCCAACTCGATCCTGATTAAGGTGAACCAGATTGGCTCGCTCACCGAGACGCTCGACGCCATCGAGATGGCCCACCGTCACGGCTACACCACGGTTACCAGCCACCGCAGCGGCGAGACCGAGGACACCACCATCGCCGACATCGCTGTGGCCACCAACAGCGGCCAAATCAAGACCGGCTCGCTGAGCCGCACCGACCGCATGGCCAAGTACAACCAACTTATCCGCATTGAGGAGGAACTTGGCGAGCGTGCTTGCTACGGCTACAAGAAACTCAAATAATTTTGGGCTGACTGTTCATTAATTGTGTCCCATGAATTATCCGTTAATTCATGGGACTTTTTTAGTTGCCGGCACAATGGCCGGCGCGAGGGCGCACGGCATGGACAACGGTTGCCGGCACAATGGCCGGCGCGAGGGCGCGCGGCATGGACAACGGCCGACAGTCAACCTTCTAATTCCTCCACAGAGGGCTCCTGCGGGGCCGTGGCGCGCTTGGCGCGGCGGTGGTCGATGTACCATGCTATCAGCAGCCCGGCGCCCGCTATCGCTGCCATGAAGAGCCCACCGATGATGATGCTGCCAATCTTTTCACCGGTCAACTCTACCTGCCGCACCCTAATCCGGTCAATCACAATCTCGATAAAGGCGACTGTGAAAATCAATATCAACCCGTTCCACCACACCGCAATCAGGCGCCACAACGTGCCCCACACGCTGTAGCCGAAGAGTTGATAGTAAGTACGGAACCACACCAGTCCCAGCATCACAATCACGGTATACGCTACCGACTCCGGGCGCGGCGCGTCCGGCAGCAGACTGTCTACCAAACCCCACACGCTCATCTGTACGGCTATAAACACTTGGATAAAGAAACCCTCGGGTAGAGTGCGGCGGCTGCAGCGCGGCGACTCGCGGCAGATGAGATAGGTGGGGATGATGAAAAACGAGAGCATAATCAAGGCTCCCCAGGCCGGATGCTCCGACAGCCAGTCGATGGTGATATCGACAACAGCGGTAAGGTCGCTGGCATCGGTAGCCGCCTTGGCGGTCTCCTTATCCGGAGTGTCGATGCCAAAGAGGCTCTCGATCAGCAAGACGATGACGGTGACGAAAAACAGCATTTTCACGGGCGGAAAACTCACCTGCCGCTTGCCGGTGATATAGTCGGCGATGAAGTAACCCGGCCGCAGCAGCAGTTGCCAGATGGAGTATAACATCGACCGCGTGCCCAGGCCCCAGAGGTCGAGCGCGCTCTCGCGCAACATCGCCCACGTGATGCGCCGCTCGCCCGCCTTCTGGCCGCACACGGGGCAAAAGTTGCCCTCATACTCGTGACCGCAGCACGCACACGTGTGGCCGGTCGGGTTCTTAATCTTGAACTCGGTGCCGAACCGCTTCCATGTTTTGAAACGCTCATATCGTTCTTTGATTGTCGCCATAATAGTAATCTGTTTTGGAGACGCAAAATTACAAATTTTTGCGTTGAAATACCCCGTAGACTAAACATTTTTTGTACCTTTGTGGTGCAAATGGTGCTAACAAGGGCTATGACAGAAGTGATTTTCGACGCCCAAGGCGTCGCTATGCCCGCGATTGACCGGGTGGCAACAGCCGCCTGGCTTGAATGTGTGGCCCACAGTCTTGGCAAGAATGTGGGGCGATTGTCGTATCTGTTTTGCGACGATGAGCACATCCTGGCCGTAAACCGCGAGTTTCTGCAACACGATTATTACACCGACATTATCACCTTTGACTACAGCACTCGCCGACGCATCGCCGGCGACATGGTAATCTCGCTCGACACCGTGGCGAGCAACGCCGCCCAATTGGGCGTGGACCCGCGCCGCGAACTGCTGCGCGTCATCGTGCACGGAGTGCTGCACCTGTGTGGCATCAACGACAAGGGGCCGGGCGAGCGTGAGGTGATGGAGGCGCACGAGGAACAGGCGCTGGCTATGCTCCCCAACGATGAAACGTTAAACTTTGAGTTTGGGCAGCGATGAGAATGCAGTTTGACGTAATAGTCGTCGGAGCCGGACACGCGGGCTGCGAGGCGGCCGCTGCCGCGGCGCGCCTAGGGTCGTCTACATTGCTTATCACGCTGGATATGAACAAGATAGCACAAATGAGTTGCAATCCGGCCGTGGGCGGCATCGCCAAGGGGCAGATTGTGCGCGAGATTGACGCGCTGGGCGGCATGATGGGCATCGTGACCGACCGCAGTTCCATCCAGATGCGCATGCTCAACCGCAGCAAGGGTCCGGCAATGTGGAGCCCGCGCTCGCAAGCCGACCGCCACCGATTTATGGAGGAATGGCGACTTGCGTTGGATCGCACACCGGGGTTGAGCCTTTGGCAGGACAACGTGACCGAGTTGCTGCTGGACGAGAACGGCGGAGTGAGGGGCGTTAAAACGGCCCTCGGTGTGGAGTTTGCCGCTCACGCCGTGGTACTCACCGCCGGCACGTTTCTGGGCGGACTGATGCACGTGGGGCCGGTACGGACACCCGGCGGCCGCGTGGGCGAGCCCGCCAGCAACGGTCTGACGGCGCAGTTGGGCACCCTGGGCATCGAGAGCGGCCGCATGAAGACCGGCACACCGCCACGCCTTGACGGCCGCACGATTGACTATAGCCAAGCCGTGGAGCAGCAGGGCGACACGCCCGGCGAGCACCGCTTCAGTTACCTGCCGGGCACCGCCAGCACGCTGCGCCAACGCTCCTGCTGGATTGTGAACACCAATGCCGCGGTGCATGATGTGCTGCGCGCCGCACTCCCCTACTCGCCACTCTACAACGGCCAGATACAAAGCATCGGGCCACGCTACTGTCCCAGCATCGAGACAAAAATCGTCACCTTTGCCGAACGCGACAGCCACCAGTTGTTTATCGAGCCGGAGGGCGAACAGACGGCCGAAGTGTACCTCAACGGGTTCTCGTCATCGCTGCCGTGGCAGGTGCAGATCGAGGCTCTGCGACACATTCCCGCGCTGCGGGACGCGCAACTCTACCGACCGGGTTACGCCATCGAATACGACTATTTTCCGCCCACACAGTTGCGCCATAACTTGGAGAGCAAGCGTGTGCCGCGGCTATTCATGGCTGGGCAGGTGAACGGCACCACAGGGTATGAGGAGGCTGCCGGACAGGGCCTGATGGCGGGCATCAACGCCCACCGCGCGGTGCACGGTATGGAGCCGCTGGTGCTGGGTCGCGACCAGGCTTACATCGGCGTGCTCATCGACGACTTGGTTACCAAGGGCGTTGACGAGCCATACCGCATGTTCACCTCGCGCGCCGAGTACCGCATCCTGCTGCGTCAGGACGACGCCGACATGCGCCTGACGGAATTGGGCGCGGCAGTGGGCAGCGTTGACAGCGAACGGCTGTCGCTGATGCGCAGCAAGCGCGAGGCAATCGATGAGTTAATAGCCTTCACACGCGACTACAGCGTGCGCACCGCCACTGTTAACGACACACTGGCGGCACGCGGCATGGAGCCGCTGCGGCAAGGATGCCGCCTCCACGAGTTACTCACCCGCCCGGAGTTTGACTTCGCGTTAGCCTCTACCCTACTGCCGGAGGTCGCCGAGCGCATTGACAAGATAGAAGTTCAGCGACGAGACGAAATCGTGGAGGCCGCGCAGATAAGAATCAAATATGGCGGCTACATCGAACGCGAGGCCCAAACGGCCGAGAAACTGCAACGGCTGGAACGGGTAAAACTGCGTGGACACATTGACTATGCCACAGTGCGCCAACTGAGCACTGAGGCACGCCAAAAGTTAGCATCCATTGACCCCGAGACCATTGGCCAGGCATCGCGCATTCCGGGCGTTTCACCCAGCGACATCAGCATTCTGCTGCTGCTTTTGGGGCGCTAAATTAATTCATAGTTGTTTCACGTGAAACAATACGTTTTGAACGTAAAAACAAAGAAAAAACAATAGATTATGAGAAACCGAATTGAAGAGGCCAAGCAGGCCGTCCGCAACATTCCTGACTTCCCCATCGAAGGCATCCAGTTCAAGGACCTGACAACGCTGATGAAGTCACCTCAACATCTCACAACGGTTAGTGACGCGCTTTATGAGATGTACAAGGAGAAGGGCATCACCAAAGTGGTGGGAATTGAGAGTCGTGGCTTTATCTTTGGCGCAATTTTGGCGGCAAGACTGGGAGCCGGCTTTGTGCCCATTCGCAAGCCCGGTAAACTTCCTGCCGAAGTAATCAGCAAGACCTACGACAAGGAGTACGGTACCGACACGATTGAAATCCACCGCGACGCCATCACCAACGACGACGTAGTCCTCATCCATGACGACTTGCTCGCAACCGGCGGCACGATACTCGCAGCGCTCGAACTTGTACAATCCATGAAGCCTCGCGATGTAATGATTAACTTCGTGTGCGGATTGAGCGACCTGCACGGGCGCGATATGCTTCCAAAGGAAATTGAAGTAACCACTGTTTTCGACTTCTAAACCGAAGATAGAACACGAATTTCCATTAATATCCATTAATGTAACACTGCAAAAAAAACACATCTTGCATAGAATAATTTTTAACATGAATTTCCATAAATTGTCCATAAATTAATCATGAATTAGTCAGAGAACAATCTCATGTTCTCATGTCGTCATGTCCTCATGTTCTCTTGTATAAAATTAATGGTAATTAATGGCAATTCATGTTTAAAAAAATTACGACACTTTTGCAGTTAGCTATATGTGAAATATTGACGGGGGAATTAAAATGGACGAGAGGCTGAGGCTGAAAATATCTCTGTTACCCGAAACGCCGGGCGTGTACAGATACTACAACAGTGAGGGCACAATTATCTACGTCGGCAAGGCGAAAAACCTGAAACGGCGCGTCAGTTCCTACTTCAACCGCGAGCACGAAGTGGAGCGCACCAATAGGTTGGTGAGCAACATCGCCGACATGGAATACACCGTCGTCAATACCGAGGAAGAGGCTCTCGACCTGGAGAACAATCTCATAAAAGAGTACCAGCCAAAGTACAACGTACTGCTAAAGGACGACAAATCCTACCCGTGGATTTGTGTGACAAAAGAATTATACCCGCGAGTGTTTATCACACGTGAAAAGGTTCATCGCGGCGCCTTGTTTTTCGGACCGTATCCTAAGGCAGAAATCGCTCACACACTGGTCACTGCACTACACCAGATATTCCCCATCAGGACATGTCGACACAATGTTTCACGTGAAACAATCGAGACCAAAAAACATCGTCTCTGCTTGCAATTTCACATCAAAAATTGCGAGGGCTGTTGTCAGGGATTAGTTAGCGCAGAACAATACGCTCAATATATCGAACAGATAAAAGGAATTCTCAACGGCGACACTAAACTCGTGGCTGAACACCTGCAGGAAGAAATGATGACGCTTGCCGGCGATCTCAAATTTGAGGAAGCAGAAGTAGCGAAACGCAAACTGATGCTGCTCGAGAAACTTCGCACGAAATCATGTATCGTCTCCCCTACTGTCCATAACATCGACGTGTTTGCAATAAACATCGACGACGACACTGCATACGTGAACTTTATGCACGTGCGCAACGGCTCGGTGGTACAGTCGCTTACTCTTGAATATAAAACTAACACCCACGACGACGAGGCGACACCGCAAGGATTGATGTCACTGGCAATCAGTGAAATCAGGCATCGTTTCGCCACAATGTATCAGCGAGACCGTATACGCGAGGTCGTTGTCAATGTTCTTCCTGATGTTGAAAGCGAAGGTGTAGAGTACGTCATACCACAACGAGGCGACAAGCGCAAACTGCTGGATATAGCAATAAAAAACGCGTTGCAACGGAAGCAGGACCGGTTGAAGATGATGGAGAAACTCAACCCCGAACAACGCGCCACACGCACCATGACCACAATGATGCGCGACCTTCACCTCGACACGTTGCCACGGCACATCGAATGCTTCGACAATTCCAACATTCAGGGCAGCGACGCCGTGGCGTCGTGCGTAGTGTTCCGTAACGGCAAACCAAGCAAGAAAGAATACCGTCATTACATCATCAAGACGGCTGCCGGCAACGATGACTTTGACTCGATGCGCGAAGTGATTACACGCCGCGTAACGCGCCTCAAAGAAGAAGGTCAAGAACTCCCCCACCTCATCGTTGTTGATGGCGGCAAAGGGCAACTGACGGCGGCTATTGACGCACTCGAAGCGATAGGTGAAGACAGCATTGCCGTGGTGGGTCTGGCCAAGCGTATGGACGAAATCTTCTTTCCGGGAGACGAACTGCCGTTCAACATCGACCGCAACAGTGAGACGCTGCGAGTTATCCAACGCCTGCGCGACGAATCACACCGCTTCGCAATCACGTTCCACCGAAAACGACGCAGCAAGTCGCAGGTTCACAGCGCGTTAGACGACATCAGCGGTATTGGCCCAAAGACTAAAGAACTGTTACTCAAGCACTTCAAGAGCTTGAAGCGTATTCGCGAAGCGTCAGTTGATGAGTTGGCCGCAGTCATCGGCACGGCCAAAGCAGCCGCCGTGACAGCCGCCTTAAACACGAATAACGAACTGAGTGCAATGCAAAAAGTCGCTGATTAATTTTTAACATGAATTTCCATGAATATTTATTCTAAATATTATAATTAAAATCAATAACACAAGTTTCTAAAATGGAACATAGTGATTATCAAGTAATAATCCAAGAAAATGTAGGGACACAATTCATTGTGTCCACATGCCGCAGGGGCGGACACAATGAATTGTGTCCCTACAAAACACTGATATTCAAAACTATTACTACTTTAGAAACCCAAATTACGTGAGATAAAAATTCATGGACAATTAATGGAAATTCATGATATATTAAACTATAACATGAAAAGAGAACGATATGAGACTGGTAATACAGAGGGTTAGAGAGGCTGTTGTGGCTATCGACGGAGAGCCGGTGAGCCACATCGCCGGCGGAATGATGTGCCTGGTGGGCGTTGAGAACGGCGACACACGCGAGGACGCTGACTGGTTGGCGCAAAAACTGGCATCGATGCGCATCTTTGACGACGAAAAAGGCGTAATGAATATCGACGTGCGTCAGGCCGGCGGCGAGGTAATGGCCGTTAGCCAGTTCACACTGCACGCGTCTACCCGCAAGGGCAACCGTCCGTCTTATATCCGCGCGGCGCGACCGGAAGTTGCCAAGCCGCTGTATGAACACTTTTGTGAGAAGGTGGAACAACTGGTGGGCAAACCGGTGGCCCGAGGTGTGTTTGGCGCCAACATGCAGGTGAGCCTCATTAATGACGGCCCGGTGACGATCATCATCGACTCGCACACTCGCGAGTAATGTGCACCCCCATTCCTGAAGGAGGGGAGGCGGTCAATGAGGCAAACGCATTACATCGTTCAAGTCATAGAGCACTCCCCTACCCTGCCGACAACTTCGCCGCAGGATTCGGCCAGGCCAAGGCCAGGCCCTACTGATTATGGGATGGAATGCAGGCCGTTCAGACAGAAATTCACATTTGTTCACATTTCGGATTTTTTAGCGATAAACCGCCAAAATGGTTAATTGAACGGGATTTCAGGCACATAGGGCAGTTTTGGCGCGGTGAGAATTGAAAATTTGAACACTCCCCCATCGGTTTAGTCGGGATTTTGCAGCCTCAAAGGGATAAAATTTATGAATAAATTCATGATAATTCGTGTTTGAAAAAAAATTGTGGAGTGTGGCACAAAAATTGCATAGGATTAGGAAAGTCGGCAAAAATTGTTTATTTTTGTCGCGTAAAAACCATTTGAGATATGATTATCGAATATTTTAAAGAGAACTTGTGGCAGATGTGGACAGCCGCGTTTTTTGTGCTACTGATTTTAGAAGTTTTCAGCGGCGATTTTTTCATTATGAGTTTCGCGATTGGCGCGTTGGCCAGCGTGCTTGCTGCGGCATGCGGAATGTCGTTCACGGTACAGGTGATAGTGTTTGCCTGCGTGTCGGTGCTGACGTTGTTTTTTGTGCGTCCTGCGGCACTGCGCTACCTTCATCGCAATGATGACCACCGCGCGAGCAACGCCGAGGCGGTGATTGGCCGCGAGGGAACGGTTAGCGAGGCCATCGAGGCCGGCGGTTATGGCCGCGTGGCCATCGACGGCGACGACTGGAAGGCACGCACGGCCGACGGCTCCCCTATCGACAAGGGCGCGCGTGTGCGCGTGACGGCTATGGAGTCTATCATCATCACCGTCACCCCTGCTTGACCTGTCTATTATTATTTTAAACATGAATTTCCATAAATTATTCATGATTTTTCAGTCTCCCGTTAATTTAACGTGAATATCCGTCAAATTTAATTCACGTAATTTCACGATGATTCACGGGAGAAATATTTTATGGAAATTTCAATATAATTCATGTTCTAAAAACAACCAATAACTTTCAATAAAATGGATGCATCATTAATTATTTTAATTGCAATTGTGATTCTCGCCCTGATTGTGGTGAAGATGACCATCGTGATTATCCCGCAGAGCGAGACAAAAATCATCGAGCGCCTGGGCCGCTACCACGCTACGCTCAAGCCGGGCATTAACGTTATCATTCCGTTTGTGGACCGCGCCAAGGAGTTTGTGACAATGGTCGCCGGACGATATGTTTACACAACCGACATCGACCTCCGTGAGCAGGTTTACGACTTCGACAAGCAGAATGTGATCACCAAGGACAACGTGCAGACGCAGATCAACGCGCTGCTCTACTTCCAGATTGTTGACCCGTTCAAGGCAGTTTATGAGATCAACAACCTGCCCAACGCTATCGAGAAGTTGACGCAGACCACGCTGCGTAACATCATCGGCGAACTGGAACTTGACGAGACGCTCACGAGCCGCGACACGATCAACACGAAGTTACGCGCCGTTCTTGACGACGCCACCAACAAGTGGGGCATCAAGGTGAACCGCGTTGAGTTGCAAGACATTCAGCCGCCGCAAAGCGTGCTGCAGGCTATGGAGAAGCAGATGCAGGCCGAGCGTAACAAGCGCGCCACCATCCTCACGAGCGAGGGTCAGAAGGCTGCCGCAATCCTGCAGAGTGAGGGTCAGAAGGAGGCCCGCATCAATCAGGCGGAGGCAGACCGCCAGACCGAGATTTTACGCGCCGAGGGTGAGGCGCAGGCACGCATCCGCCGCGCCGAGGCCGAGGCCAAGGCTATCGAGGTGGTGACCGAGGCCGTGGGCAAGAGCACCAATCCGGCCAACTACCTGCTGGCGCAGAAGTATATCACAATGCTCGAGGAGGTGGCCAGCGGCGACCGCACCAAGACGGTGTTCCTGCCGTTCGAGGCGAGCAACCTGCTGGGCAGCATCGGCGGCATCCGTGAACTGTTCAACGCCCCCGAGCCCCCCGTGAAGTAGCACGTAGCATGTAGCATGTAGCACGTAGCATGTAGCACGTAGCATGTAGCATGTAGCATGTAGCATGTAGCACATAGCATGTAGCATGTAGGGGCAGAATTTATTCTGCCCATCGGAAACAAGGCAACGTCCCGCCACTCATGGGATTTGAGTGGCAGGACGTTAGTTTTTAATCAGAGTAGGGGAGAGGCCTTTATCCGCGCTCAATACATATCATTCACGCGGCGTGTAGCAGGTAACATGTAGGAGGGTGTGTCATAATTCGATTTCACTCTCCCTGATAGGGAACAAACCGCCTGAGAATGCGATATATTTCAGGCGGCTTGTTTTTCTGTTTTTTTCCAAAATATCCGATTGTCAGAGTGTAAAGTTTGAACTGTGTGGCAAAATAGGACAGTGGAAGGTGTATTCCCGCCGTTTCAGGCGGATTTTGCCGTTTTTGCGGCCCATTTCTTGATGTTGAATGCAATGGCTAAGAAGGCAAAGTCCATTGTGACCTTGTCCTGTCCGAAGTGGCGGAAGCGCCTGTATGCCATGTTGAATTTCATCTGCCCGAACACGGCCTCGGGCTCTATGGGTCTTCTTGAGCGGTGCGTGAGCCCCTTTTCCGAGGTGAGCCTCTCCCGCGCCTTGCGCCTGTACCCGTCCAGCCGGTGGTTGACCACAATCTCGCGGTTGTCCTGACCGCCCTTGTGGCACGAGCCACGGAGCGGGCAGCCCCGGCACCGCTGCGCACGGTAGACCGCCAGGTCACTGACATAGCCGCTTGCTGTCCTTGACTTGCGTGAGCCCACGCGTGTCATATGCTGCCCCATCGGGCAGACGAAGTAATCGCCGTGGGCGTTGTAGTGGAGGTTCCCGGTGCGGAAGGGGTCGCTTGTGAACGCGTCTCTCAACTCCTTGTGGAAGTAGTTGTACTTGACGAAAGCCTCGATGGAGTGTTCCTCCATGAACCGGTAGTTCTCCTCGCTGCCGTAGCCGGAGTCGGCGCAGCACTCGTCGGGCATGTGCCCGTATCGGCTGCGGAACGAGGACAGGAACGTGGGCAGCGTGAGCGTGTCCGTGGGGTTGTGGAACAGGCCGAAGTCGGTGATGAACTGGTTCTCGGTGGCAATCTGAACGTTGTAGCCGGGCTTGGTCTGCCCGTTGTTCATCGCGTCCTCCTTCATGCGCATGAATGTGGCGTCGGGGTCGGTCTTGGACATGGAGTTGCGCTCGCCAATCTGTTCGAGCCGACCGTCATACTCGCTGAGTTTGTCGCCCATCTGTTCAAGTCGCTTTATTTCCTTCTCCTGCTTTCGGAGAGCCTCCTTCTCCTGCTTGCAGGCAGGCTCGGGAGCCCGGGCCAGCGACTGGCGCAACTCGTCGCAGATCTCGCCCAACTGAGCGGGGGTGAATTCCACCTTCTCCTGCGAGTCCGCATTGTCCTGGGCGATGGCATCATCGATTTGGCTCAGCAGCACTCCTATCTTCTCCATCAGCTTGGCGCGGTTCTTCTCTACGGTCTTGCGCCAGACGAAGGTGTATTTGTTGGCCTTCGACTCTATCTTCGTGCCGTCGATGTACTCCACATCAAGACTCACAAGACCACGCTCGGCCAGAATCAGCACCAGCTGGGTGAACACGTTGTCGATTTCTTCCTTGACGCGGTTGCGGAAGTTGTTGATGGTCTTGTAGTCCGGCTGGTCATAACCGGCCAGCCATATGAAGTGAACGTCACGCTTGAGGGCGACCTCGATCTTGCGGCAAGAGTAGATGTTGTTCATGTAGCCGTAGATGATGACCTTGAGCATCATCCTCGGGTGGTATGGACTTGCGCCGCGCTCATAGTATAAGCTATAGATGCGATTCATGTCCAGACCGTCAACAACCGCATCGACCAGACGGACCGGGTCGTCTGGTGCGATATCCTTATCAATTCTTTCAGGAAAAAGAATCAATTGCTTGTTTATATGCTCACGAAAGTGTAATTTTGTGGCCATAATTTTTAATTTGTTTTATGTCACAAAGATACAAAAACTTTTTGACATGGCAAAGCCTCCGCTTGGGAAAGTAGAGGCTTTGTTATGTTTTACAACATATCAGGCAAAAAAACAGGAAAACACAAGGAGGGTGTGCCAGAATTATGACACACCCTCGTCCGTCGTCAATCGGGTAGAATAAATTCTGCCCCTACATGCCTAAACCCTCCCGGATTTGAACACAAATTATCATTAATTTCACCCGTAGGTGTAACATCCGGGCCAGCAAGCGCTTGCCCGCCAACGCAACTAAATTTGATAAATTGTTGCTTTTGTGGCGGAAATAGTGTAAATTTGCAAGCGATTGGCGAGACGACGACGGTCTTGAAGCAGAGAATAAATTTTTACCGTCATAAAATACTACTGATTATGATAACGAGATGCTACAGAATGCTGCTGGTGGCGGTGATGTCGGCCATTGGCATTGTCGCCGGTGCCAAGTCCTTGGCTCCGGCAGTGACGGGCATTGCCCTGTACGGGTCGGACAACCATTGGGACGAGCCGATGGAGCAGTTCAGCAAGGTTGGCGATGACGTGTGGCAACTGAGCGACGTCACAATCTACGGAGGCACGGAGTTCAAGTTGAAACTTCACATCAACTTCAATGGCGAGGAATGGGACGAGTGGTACGGCTCGACAACCGATGGCGTCGAGACGCTGAAAAGCGCGGCGCCGGGCACCGTTGTGGAATGCGACATCCGTGACGGGGCGCCCAACTTCCTCATCGGGCACACGGGTGAGTTCACGTTCACCATGACTTACGACGACATCGATCAGTTGCAGTTCCAGTTCGAGGGCGTGTTTGAGGAGGCCCGCTACCTCACGGGCGAGTTCAACAACTGGGGCGAGAAGCAGTTCACGGCATGGGTTGGTGAGTACACGCTGGATCTCGAGGAGGGTTGGGACCAACCCATCAGCGGGCAGTTCCTGATTGTCGACCAGGACTATAACTACCTGGGAGGCGTCACCGACGGTGAGTACTACACCATCACCCGGGACAACCCCACCCTGCAACTCGCCACCGACGCGCAGGACAAGAAGAACCTCTACCTGGCCGATGAAGGTTACTATTCGTTTGTCGTGACAGACGACAACGAACTCACCGTCAGCAACTGGCCCGTGGAAGTCATCACCGCGAGCCTTGTCGGCTCCACCCGGCCGGGATGGGACATGAGCAACGCGACCATCATCCCGCTGACGCTTGACTCCGAGACCGGCTTCTTCACCAATAAGCAGGTGCCCATTCCCGCCGGATTCAACTGCCAGGTGCTGCGTCACAGCAGCCTGAGCAGCGTTGCCGACGCGTGGTATGGCGGCACATCGGGCACCGGCGTGACCGAGGTGCCCGACTCAGGCGACGAGTTTGACCTGATGACGACCACGGGCGACGACTTCACCTTCACCGGCAACGGCACGTTCTCGTTCTGGCTGGAGCAGGACTTCAGTTCGATACGCATCTACGGCATCTACGAGAACGACCCGAGTTACTTCCTGACGGGCGAGTTCAACAACTGGGGCAGGGACGGCGACAATGTGCCGTTTGTCAAGGCCGACGGCGTGTCGACACTCACCCACACGTTCTCGGGCGAGTTCCTCATCGTGGACAACTATGGCAATCTGCTTGGCGGCGCCACCGACGAGAATCACTATTGGTTGCATGAGGATTGGCCCAGTGTGAGGCTCTTCACCGACCTCCAGGCACCGAACAAGAAGAACATCTACGTCAAGGACGAGAGCGAGTACACGCTCACCATCGAGAACGGCGAACTGACCGTCAGCGGTTGGCCGGTGGAGACTTTCAGCGTGTGGCTCATGGGCGCCACCGACGACCAGTGGGAAGGCAACGAACTCAACTTCCAGTTGACGAAGGATGAGTCGACGGGCAACTACGTGCTCGGCCAGACCGACATCCCCGCGGGATATCGCTTCCAGGTGGTCCTGCGCAGCAGCCTCTCCAGCGTGGCCGACGTGTGGTATGGCGCGCAGGCAGACGGCGACATGCATCACGTGAACGAGGAGGTGCTCGGAAACATCGCCCTGGGTTTCAACAACAAGGACATATACTTTGACCGTGGCGGCCGGTTCACCTTCACGGTGTCGCCCAATTGTCTCAATATCAACATCCAGGGAGACTTCGAGCCGAAGTTGTATTTCCTGATTGGTGATTTCAACGACTGGGACGAGGACAGCATGGTGCCGTTTGTGATGAAAGACGGCGAGTTGTCGCTGACGATGACGCTCTGCGGCGACTTCCTCATCAAGGACCATGACGGCAATTGGATTGGCGCGAACATCGGCGGCGACAGCCCGCACATGGTGTTCACAGCCAACGGCAACAACGTTGCCATCACGTCGAATGCCGACAAGAAGAACTTCTGTGTCGAGTTGCCGTCAGAGTACACGCTGACGCTCGATAGCGAGATGCTCTTTGTCACCGGCTTCCCCACCGGCGGCTTCTATATCTGTGGCGACTTCAACGGGTGGCGACCGGAATTGATGACCGCGGGTGGCGATGGCACCCACTCCCTTGTGCTGACCATTAGCGAGAACGACCAGTTCAAGTTCCGCGACCATGAGGCATACTGGTACGGCGGCGACACCGGCGGCGAGGGCGACACCTACGAGATTCACCGTGATTGGTGCAGCGACATCCCCTTGACCAAGGGCGACAACGGCTCCAACTTCATCATCAAGAGCGACGGCAACTACAAGTTTGTCATCACCGAGGGCGACGGCAATCCGACGCTCTCGGTGGTCGGCCTCGGCTTCATCCACCTCGCCGACGCCCTTGAGGGCATCAGCGGCCAGATCGAAGACGACCTCTTCGTGGCGGCAATCCGTCCCAACAGCCAAGAGGCGTACGTGAGCAACGGCGAGGACTGGGTGTGCCTCGAAGGCGGTTATAACACGGAAGATCTGCAACCGGGTTATTGCGTCAACCTGAGTGAAATGTTCTGCGAGAGTGTTTCCGACAAGGACACGGCTCCCACCATCGTTATAAATGACTTCTACAACAACATCTACTCAGACGAGCCTCAAATTCCCGAAATCATCGAGATTGACTTGAGCAAGAGTTTCGAGATGCCCAAACTCAGCCAGGTGGTGAAGTTCAAGGGTGTGTACTACGACGGCCAGTTGCGAGGCTACAGCGGCAACAATGGCGGCAAGGGACAGAGCATCAACCTCGACTTCTTAAACAACGATCCCTCGGTGATGGGCTTCACCAACGGTGCCTACGTGAGCGTCACGGCAGCCGTTATGCTGCAAGAGCCCTGGCAAAACGCTCCCCGTCGCGCCCGGTCGAGTTTCGAATATGACTTCCAGAACATCGTGGCTCGCGTGCTCGCCGATGCCGAGGATGCCACCACAACCGGCGTCGCGACTGTCACTGCCGATGCCACGGTGATCGACACGCGCTACTACAACCTCAAGGGCCAGCAACTCACGGCTCCGACGGCAGGCGTGACCATCGTCGTGACGCGCTACTCCGACGGCAGCGTCACGTCAGTGAAGGTGGTGAAGTGAGCCTGAAGAGATTCCGAAATTGATTGTGTAGTGGACAAAATCGCGCGATTTTGTCCACTACACATTCTTTTTTGGACAAGATTTGGGCAAGAAATATCGCCACACGTATTCGTTTGAGGACATGGAACGAAACGTGCGCGATGCCTTCTTTGCCATCTATGCCATTGAACGGACGCTACCACGCCGCGTGCCGACCATCAGCCGATGAAAAGGATACTATATGGCGAACACCGAGAAGTGGTACTACGCTTACACCATTAATGATGATACAATAACCGTGGTCGATGCTTGCCACGCACAGAATATGCACGAATAGGCGAATGCATATCTTTCAGGTAGCGTGTAGGGGCAGAATTTATTCTGCCCACCGGAAACAAGGCAACGTCCTGCCACTCATTGGATTTGAGTGGCAGGACGTTAGTTTTTAATCAGAGTAGGGGAGAGGCCTTTATCCGCGCTCAATCCAATTGACAACATTGATGCCGGGCATTGCCTCAAAATGTTTCACATTGTCGGTCACAACCGTAAGTCCATAGTGCAGTGCTGTAGCCCCAATAAGAATATCAAAGTTGCCGATTTCCTTGTCGAGAGTTCGTTTCACTTTCTTCAGAGCACACCGAATCATAGCATATTCTTCAAACACATCGCTTATCGGAAGAACATTCGTCGTCATTCTTAAAAAATCGGGCTCCTTAATATGGCGCTCGTACTCATCGCTATTGTAGGCACCGAATGTAAGTTCAGCTAATGTCACTTCAGATACATATAGGTTCTGTCGTTTTGCCGAACGCACATGTTCAGGAACACCATTACGTTGTTGAAACCACTCAATCCAAGTGCAGGTATCAAGGATATACTTCTCCATAATGTTCAGTCATCCAAATTCACTTCACGTAGGACATCATGCTCGCGGCACTCTTTTACCGCTGCCTCCATTCGGGCGGCATCTTCCGGGTCTGAAGCCCAACAGCCACATAGGCTTTCAAACAATTTATCTTTGCTTGTTTCAGTCATTTCAAGTTCAGTCGCATTATCGTCACCAAACGTCATTGACTCGCTTAGTAATACCACAAGTTCAAGCTTCAGAGGCTTGCTCAAGCCCTGAAGAATTCCCCAATATGGAGCCGCCATTGGCGACGGCGTCCTCATCACATTCCCGTTCATAATAACAACTTTGTCGGTTTATCGCGACAAAATTACAAATAAATATCCACAACAGCAAAAATTATCATGACTTAGGGAGAACAGACAGTAACCGCCTGTCGCAGAATTTTTAACACGAATTACCACGAATATCCATTAATTTAGACAAAAGGGCAAAAGAAACATAAGAAATAATACCATAGTCCACTGCAAAAGTGGCGGTTAATTTTTTAACATGAATATCCATTAATTATCCATTAATTTTAGACAGGAGGACATAAGTTTTTATGAGAACATGAGACTATTCTTCTAAATAATTAATGGATATTAATGGATATTCATGTTTAAAACAACTTGCGGTATGTGATTGTTCTCTTTTTGAAGCGGTCTCAATCCTTATGTTTCTTTTGTCCTTATGTCCAATTATTAATGGCTATTAATGATAAAAAGTGGCTATCGCCGGCGGAAAGTGCAAAAAAATCACACATTCCGCCAGCGATAGTCGATTTTTTTGTAACTTTGCGGGCGGATAACAACAACAGGACATCATGTTAATAGGCAGAAAACAGGAGCAGGCGCGTCTGCTCGAGGCATACGAATCGGAATACAGCGAGTTTGTGGCTGTGTATGGCCGCCGCCGCGTCGGGAAAACGTTTCTCGTTCGCGAGACGTTTAACTATCAATTCACTTTTGAGCACGCGGGTCTGGCTCACGCGCCACTGCGGTCTCAACTTGACTCATGGCGCTCGTCGCTTGTTGACAACGGACTTGCCAAATGCCCTAGACCGCACACATGGATTGAAGCGTTTGACTTGCTCAAACAATTAATCAGGCAATCACCGTCAAGCAAAAAGGTGATTTTCATCGATGAGATGCCATGGATGGACACTCACAAGTCAGGCTTCGTGACGGCATTGGAACACTTTTGGAACGGTTGGGCCTCGGGGCGAAAGGATGTTCTACTAATCGTGTGCGGCTCGGCGACATCGTGGATTATCAACAAAATCATCAAGAACCACGGCGGACTGCATAACCGCGTGTCGGTGAAAATCAATGTCAAGCCTTTCACATTGGGCGAATGCCAGACTTATAGCGACAGCCGCCGATTGGGCTTCACACACGACTTGGTGCTGCAGACCTACATGATTTTCGGCGGAATACCATATTATTGGCAGAAGTTGAACCACCGCCTGAGTTTGGCTCAAAACATCGATGCCTTGATATTCCATCGTGACGGCGAATTATTTGATGAGTTTGACCAACTCTACGCGTCGCTCTTCAGGCATCCGGAACCTTATCTTAAGGTGATAAAAATCTTGGGCACCATACGTGCCGGTATGACCCGCGAGGAACTAATCAGGCATGGCAAGATTGCGGATAACGGCAACCTGACACGTGTACTTAATGACCTTGAGAGTTGCGGTTTCATCCGGAAATACAGTTCTTTTGCCATGAAAACGAAGCAGGCAGTGTATCAACTGATTGACTTCTACACACTGTTTTATTTCAAGATGATTGCCGGCAACAACGTTATTGACCGCGACTATTGGATGGAGTTGCAGGAAACACCAACCTTCAACACTTGGTGTGGATTGGCCTTTGAACGCGTGTGTATGTCTCATATAGAGCAGATTAAGGCCGCCATAGGCATATCTGGCGTCAGCACGATTGTATATTCTTGGTTTTCGCGCGATGAGAGGCCAACCGGCAGTGGAGGGCAGATTGATTTGGTTATCGAGCGCAAGGACCAAACAATCAACCTATGTGAAATCAAATACTCAAAGGGCAGCATTCGCCTCACGGCCGAAGACAACGCGAGCATGCACAACAAGATTGCGCTATTCAGACACGAGACCAAGACGCGTGATGCGGTGCGCAGCATACTGATTGCGTCGTCTAGTGTTGTTAGAAACGCATATTCTGATGATTTTCAGAACATTGTAACGCTTGACCAACTTTTCATGTAAAACAAAACAACGCTATCGCCGGCGGAATGTCCAAAAAAATCGCACATTCCGCCGGCGATAGCTACTTCTTTTGTATCTTTACGGACGGGAACCAAACGCAATCCACAACGTCGATAGACTGAAAATATGAGTATACACGCCTACTCGAGATACCAATAACTATGTTAACTTACGTCAGTCAGCCACCGAACTAACCAGGCTGGCCGATGCCAATCACCTTGCAGACTTGATTTGTATGACAGAATTTGATTATTTGCCGAATATATTATGTTAATTTGTGTATGTTTTAGTTATAAATTATTAAGAACATTTGTGGCTTTTTAAAATAATGTATAATTTTGCAAAAAAGATGTGTCATTTAATACATTCGTTTTATCATGAAATTAAAGTGTATACTCTTTTGTAGCATAATTGGGTTTTCCATGAATGCAGCCACCGTTAGCCAACAAGAAGCAGAACAATTTGTATTCGAGCTGTACGGTTTCACAGATTCCATGTCCTTCTACTCAACTTCAGTAACTCAAATTGAAACCGACTCTTTGTGCTGTAACGTCCCTTCAGAAGTGCTTGAACAAAATAATTGGCTAACCGATGGATCAAGCAAATGGCTTGTTTTTGTTGATGAGCTTCCAAAAGCCGATTGGTGCCATCCTTGCTCGTACTATTACATTTCAAAGACAACAGAATCAGACACAATTAAGTATCAAGCCTTTTCTGGCCAAATGCCCCCCGAGTTAAATATGGAGGCCTTCTCTGAAGTTCCAATTCAAACTCTAATGCCAGCAATTGATATAGAGCAATTTGAGCATGCCCCAATTATTATAAATGCGAATGACGCACAACACATCCACGTTGTTTTATATAATGGTGGATACAACGCTGCAAACAATTACATTAGATATTGGAATAATCTTTCATATATTTACAAAACCCTAGTCAATATTTATGGAGTACCAAAATCCAACATTACTGTTCTATCGGCTGGAGGTAGAGAGACTGCTTATGATACAAATCTAAGTTCATACAACAGTCCTTCTCTTATAAAACAAAACTTAGATTTAGATAATGACAGCACCATTGACATCAATTACGACGGCACGAGAGAATCATTTACTAGTGTAATGGACTCTCTTGCCAACGTTTTAACAGAATCTGAACATTTGTTTTTATACGTCACAGATCATGGGGCTTCTTACGACAAGGTTTCAAATTCCTATATCTGCGCATGGAATAGAGGGCGAATTACCAAAACAGACATGTCCTCATTACTAGATAACTTTACATCAATTGGCTCAATTAACATCATAATGGGGCAATGTTACTCCGGAGGTTTTGTAGACGCCATAGCTTCTCCAGGTAGAGTTATTATGACTTCTTGCTCTGGTAATGAGGTTTCTTATAGTACGGCAGGTCCATCTGGCAGAGGGTACTTTCTGGGTTACTTTACTGACGCTATTGCCGGTTATTTCTATCATAACGGCGCAAATTTAGCCGATTCTGATAAGAACGGCGTTACTTCTATGAGAGAAGCCTTCTACATTGCCAATTACTATAATCAACTTCACTTTAACAGTACCAATATCGTTCAAACGCCATTATACAGTTCCGTGACGGCTGCTACTGGAGATGACTGGGCATTTAATTCACTCCCCAAAGCAGTCTCTTTGTACGTCAAAGATAATAGCGACGACACTGGTAAGGAGTTTAATACAACAACCAATATAAGTGCTAGTCCTGACATTTGGCTTAAGAAGCGAGGCACACTCACCTTATCAAGTCTAACGGATTCCACCCATGTCACATTGGATGAATTTACCGCAAATTCTTCTGCATATACATATGTTCGCATTCGAAACAGGGGACATGAAGATTACAATGGTAGCGGCAAATATCTACATATTTTTTGGGCAGAGAAGTTAAAAGCGCCAACAAGTGCATGGGAAGGAATAAACAACAGCATATTGGGCGGATACGCCGGTAGTGTAGAGATTCAATCTACTATTCCTGCCGGGCATGTGGGATTAGCTAAAATCCATTGGTCATTTCCAGCTTCTTTATACAATAAATTTTTGGCAGGACAATTACAATCACCAAAAATAAGTTTGCTTGCTGTAATTAATGACTCTGCAAGCATTGACTTGAATAGTATATCTGCTAATGACAGCGTTTTAGTTCTTAATCATAATAACGCCGCAAATTTGACATACCGATTTGCACATTACCCTCCACTATTTTCAAGCGGTCATAATGGTATATCGTCCTTACAAAATGGAACCAATTATATTGCCATTCATTTTAAAGAACAAACTAGCAATGACACTCAAATTAATTTAACATCTATTATAAATCCTGCAATTCAATCAACCATTTCCATTAATGGCTCTACAGAATCTATTACTGTAGACACAACACAATTCCCTTCCGGGCCGATTTCTGTCAGTTTAATAGAACAAGGTGTTTTAATAGAAAGCAAACAGGTAATGAAATAAAAGTTTCAGTGTTATGAAGAAGACTATACTGCTGATTATTGCAACGGCTCTATCGGCAGCAAAGATTGCCGCAGCCGAATATGAGTATACACCCCTTGTGCGCGAGGGTGTCGTTTGGGAATACCTTTACAACAACATCAACGAGTTGGACGGGAATGACTCATACACCACTTACAAACTGGAGTTCAGAGGCACCACCGAGATCAACGGCAAAATATACCACAACCTATACCGCTATACCGGCACTCTTGACGTTGAACAAGACGACCCGGTTGCCTATATGCGCGAGGATGACGGCAAGGCGGTCTACTGCCTGCGTACGATTGACCAGACCGCCGAGCAGCAGTTCTATGATTTTGAGAACGCTCCACTCTTTTACCAAAACAGTTACAACAGATACAGAAACCTGCAGGTTACAGAAGCAGAAGACGTTGAATACGCAGGACGTGGTCACAGGAGATACATAGTTGCGGCCGGCATGCCGTGCAACCTGATTGAGGGCATAGGTTTTGATTACGGAAACGGCAACCTGTACGAGCCTCTTACAAATATGGAACCGGACTGCATCTGCCCTTGCACAGTTGGACTGATTGCGCTGTATGACAGCACATCCGGGAAAATGGTTTTTCAATCAGAGAACTATCAGGAACTCGTCGAGAAGTTGCAAACAAACGGCACCATTCAGGTGAAGAACACTTTGAAAGAAGACGAGTGCGGCTATTATGACCTGCTGGGACGCAAGATAAGCGGGCCTAAAACCGGTGTTCCATACATCCATAACCACAAAGTCATCTACGCCAAATAGCCGGAAAATACCGTCCTCCAATCTACATCACGGAGCAATTATGAGTGAGAAGGGGGCAATGTGATGGAGGGAATGGTTTTGTTTCAGGATTTTTTAGTAATTTTGCAGGCCGAAATTACTTGATTGTGAAACAGAACAGGATAATCATAGCCATAATAGCGGCCGCGGCGGCGTTGCCGTCGGCGGCCGAGGTGGACATTGACTACAGCGCGACACTGGCGGCGGGCGTTGCCGACGGCGGCTTGGCACCATACCACATCGCGACGATGGAGGGCGGGCGCTTCACGTCGGGCGGCATGACGCTGCTGGGCCTTGAGGCTCACCACAGCATGAGCGACAGCACGCGCTGGGCGTGGGGCGCCGGCGTGGAGGTGTGGGGCGGTTATAACCGCAAGGCGAGTTACGGGCGCTACAATGGCTCCACCGGTCAGATGACGGTGAATTGGCAGCGGCCGGCGGCCTTGTGGCTGCAACAGGCCTACGTGTCGGGCCGTTACCGCGGCATGACGCTCACCATCGGTCAGCGCGAGCAGCGGCCGGTGACCGTGGGCCGCAACAGCAGCGGCGACCTGACGCGCAGCGGCAACTCGCGTCCGCTGCCGGGGGCGGGACTACGCTTCAGGGACTTCCTCGACGTGCCGCTCACCAGGGGGTGGGTGCAGGCGTTGATGGAGTTGAGTTTCAACTGCAGCACCGACGCCTCGTGGATTGAGAACCATTACGTGGGTCGCGGCGGGTTTGTCACAACCGGCTATTGGCTGAGTTACAAGTCGCTGTATTTGCGTTCCAAGCCGTCACAGCTGGTGGTGGTGACGCTCGGCTTGCAGACCAACTGCCAGTTTGGCGGCACCAAGACGAGTTATGACCTGCAGGGCAACGTGACAGGCGTGGAGAAGATGGAGAGCGACTTCAAGACGTTCCTCAAGAGTGTTGTTCCCGGCGGCGAGAGCGGCACGACCAACCCGGACAAGTTCTGCGTTGGCAACCACGTGGGCAGCGTGGACGTGGCCGTGGACTGGCACATCGGTCAGACGGGCAAGACGCTGCGCGCCTACTTGCAGAACCCGTTTGAGGACGGGTCGAGCCTGGGCAAGATGAACGGTTGGGACGGCCTGTGGGGCCTGGAGTACCGCGCCGGGGAGCACGACGCAGTGAGTAACATCGTGGTGGAATACCTCGACCTGACCAACCAGAGCGGCCCGATGCACTGGGCTCCGGCCGACAATCCCGGCACACAGGTTCCCAATCAGGCCACGGGTGCCGACGACTACTATAATAACCACGCCTACAACGGCTATCACACGGCCGGATTGTCGATTGGCTCGCCGATGGTGAGTTCGCCGCTATGGAACCGCGACGGCTATATGCAGTATCGCGACAACCTGCTGCGCGGCGTACACGTGGCCGTGGAGGGCGAGTTGACGCGCGAGTGGCGTTACCGGGCCGTCTATAGCCACCGCAAGGCGTGGGGCACGCCTTTTGTGCCGCGCGTGACAGGCGTGACAGCCGACTGCTTCCTGCTCGAGGCCACCTACGTGCCGAGGCGCATGCCGCGGTTGGCGGTGCGCGCCCGCCTGGGTATTGACCGCGGCACGCTCGCGGGCAACAACGTTGGCGGGCTGGTGACGGCGACCTATAGCGGAGATTTCAGTTTTTAAAGCCTTTTTATGGTTAACGGCAGACAAAACGGCCGTTCCGTTTTGCACGCCACTCCTTTAATTGCTATAACCGGAAGGCAACGCACGGTAAACGGTAAACATTTCAGTAGATGGAGACAAAAGTATATAAGACAGTTGTCGCTATAGTGGTTATAATGGCGGCGATAGCAGGGGAGGGCTGCACGCGCAACAACGGCGACATCGGTCCGTGGTTCGGCACGTGGGGGCTCACGGAGGCCACGGGCGACTATAGCGTGCCCGGCGCGGACCGCAGCGAGTTCCTGCAGTTCCAGAGTGGCACTGTGTGCCTGCGTGTGGTGTTTAACGAGACGACGAGTTACGACGCCGTCTTCGGCAATTGGAGCGAGGGTGGGGGAGTGCTGACGCTCGACTTTCCGGACCATAGCGATGAGCAGTGGCACTTCGCGCCGTACGGCTTCGCGCGCCACAGCCAGTGGCGCTGGACCATCGAGAGCGGGCGGCTGACGTTGAGCGACGCCACCGGCACGCTGACGTTCACCCACATCCCGTGAATTGAGGGCAGTAGAGTTTATATGTCATTATGAGATGATATCGCCGGCCCATAAGCGTGAAAGGAACTCGTTGACAGGAATAATTTCGATGCCATCTGTCATCCTCGCAAATGGCTCTTGAGACACCACAATACATTTGGACAACGGGTGTTCTTCCGCAAAAGCCTTGAGACCTTTGAGTTGGCCACGACGCACTTCTGATGCAGCCTTAACCTCAACAGCCACTTTAGCGTCACCAATAATGCAGTCCACCTCCAATCCTGTTGCCGTTCGCCAATAAGACAGTTTGTCACGCGAATGGCTATATTCAAGAAAGGCCCTGACTTCTTGTATAATCAAGTGTTCAAGCGCGTGACCATAGTCTGCCGAGCCATGCTCTATCGGCGTGCGGCGTAACAAATAGTTAGGCACACCGACATCGAAATAGTAGAACTTGGGTGCTTGCATAAGGCGCCGCTTGACTGTTTTCACATAAGCCGGCACCATAAATCCGAATAATGTTTCATCCAGAATTGTGAAATATTCTTTCACCGTCTTTGCCGACACGCCACACTCTACCGCAATTGAAGTGTAGTTGACAATTTCGGCATCGGTGAGCGCCGCCACCTCGAGGAATCTTGAGAAAGCCGACAAATTTCTAATGACGGACTCTGCCACAATTTCCTGCTGAATATAATCGTCTATATAGGCTTGGAGGCGCCGTGCGGGATTTTTAGAGATATAATGTGGCGGCAACAAGCCGTAGTTGAGCGCATGATACAAGTCAAAATCAGGAATCTCAGCACTGACCAACGGCAACAAAGTGCATGGCAACGCTCTGCCGCCAAGCAAGTTTGCTCCGGTGCGGCGCAATTTACGGGCGCTGGAGCCACACAAAATAAAACGCCTTCCTGTATCATGAATCAGGCTATGCACTTCGTCCAACAAGTCAGGAATCTTCTGCACTTCATCAATAATTACAATCACTGTTGGCGGCAATGCCGCGACCTGCTCACGCAACAATGATGGCCTACGTGACAATAGCCTGTAGATATCGGCATTGAGCAAGTCATAATAGCGCGCCTTGGGAAACAGTTGCTTGAGCAAAGTACTTTTTCCCGTTTGGCGCGCGCCCCAAAGGAAGAGGCTGCAATCCTCAATTTCACCAAGAGAGAGTATCCGTTTCAGCATCGCATATTGAATTAATGTTGACACAAAATTAGACATTTATTTTGAAATATGAAAATTTTATGGTAAAAAAAGTACTTTTTTGGTTTTCAACACTTAAAATAATGCAAATCGGGAGTAGCACTTCGGATTTACAATGCAAATCGGGAGTAGCACTTCGGATTTACAATGTTTTTCAACTTGGTTTATCGGGAGAATCCACAGAATTTGAAACAAAAAGCATCTTACCAAATCAGCAAGTTTTCGGGGGAAAAGCGCTTGCCGATTCAATATTTTGTGGCGGCAATTCGCCATTTTTTTGGCTATATAAAAAATTGTTGCTACCTTTATGCCTCAAAACAAGACATGACACTATAGAACAAGAGTATAAGCCATCAACTAACTACAGATAAGATGAATAATAACAACGAATACAACCAGTTACTGCGCGTGAGCCTGCGGGCAGGCGCGGTGTACGTGCCCGAGACAGAGATGGCGACACGCGCCGATATAACTTACTCCACGCTGGCGCTGGTCAAGCAGTTGCGCCAGGCGGGCTTTGCCGTGAGCGAGCCGCTGCTGCATGCGTTGAACGCCATGGACGTTGACAGGCAGGTGGAGTTGCTGAGCGTGATCAACGAGGTGATGGGCATCGGCCTGAACTGGGCTCCGATGGTCAAGGGGTGGCAGACACCCACCGGCGAGACTTTTTCCGACCATCTCTTGACCTACATCGCCAACGTGTGGAATTCGATTGCGAAGGACAAGAGCGCTTCTATCCAGGGCGTGACTCTACCCTGCGGCCATCTCATTCCCGAGGGCACTTTCCCGCTGGAGCGTTACAACGGCTGCCCGTTCTGCGGCACGCCGTTCACGTTTGACACTAACATTTACAAGGGTCAAGGCAGCAAGTTGCGCACTCTGGAACTATGGGGCGACAGCGACATCGAGGCCCACTACAAGGCGCTGCTCGGCAGTCCTGTGGCTCTTGACGCGACGCAGGTGGAGAGCCTCAAGACGCTCATCGCGCTGCGTCCGTTGCCCGCCGGCGTAAATATTTCCATGAAGGAGACGCTGATGCTGGTGATTGACACGCTAGTGGAGCAGGATAAAGACGCCGAGGCTGGCGCGCTGATGTCGACACCCACCGACGTGCTGCGCTACTTGTGGTACGACCACACTGGGCTGCTGCAACTTGTCAGGCCGTCGACGCTGCTGCGTCGGGCGCTGCGCGCCGGCACCCACCACACCGCCTCGCTTGCCCGGCAGGCCTTGTTCCTGAAGATTGAGCGCAAGAAGTTGCGGCTGAAGTATGACCGCCGGTGGTGCCGCCGCGTGGCCGGCTGGCTCAACAGCCAGACGCTGCCGGTGGAGGCGGCCTGCGAGGCGATGCACCCGCGGCGAGAGATGTGGGTGCGCTTTATCCGCGCGTTGCGCTTGGCCGAGATGGCTCGCCGCCCGGGAATGGAGCGCCTGCGCGAACTGCTCGACCGGTTCTACAACAAGCGCTACGAGGTGTGGGCCGGCAAAGTGAGCGCCGCCCGCGAGGCGAATGACGCCGCCCGCGCCCTCACGCTGCTGAAACAACGGCCGGGCGTGATGGCCCGCACTCTGTTTGCCAACATGCTGTGGCTCGGTCCCGAGCCGGTGCTGGACGCCTTCAAGGAGGTGGCACCGCAGTTGCCGCCGCGGCTGCTGCTCACGCTGGGCTCGTACGCCGACGCATACTTCACCCACACCAGCTACCGCGTTGTGCGTCCGCCCATGTCGACAGCGGCCAAGTTGCCGCCCAACCCGCGGCTGGCGTTGCACGACAAGGCCGAGCGCGAGGCGATGGCACGGGCAGTGGGCAAGGTGTATGAGGACACGATGCGGGCTCGGTTTGCGGCACTGCCTCATGCCGAGGGCACCGTCTATATCGACCCACAACTCTACAATGTGCCGATGGCCGTTGGCGACCGCTCGGCAACCATCCAGGACGTGAACGCCGCCCTGCAGGGCATGCGCTTCCCGGTGGAGGGCGACAAAGTGCGCCTGTTCATGCAGTGGGGCAAGGGCATGCCGGCCCAGCACCTCGATATGGACCTGAGCGCGGCGATTATATACGAGAACAGCCGCGAGGACTGCGCCTATTTTAACCTGACGGCCATTGGCGCGCAACATAGCGGCGACATCATCAACATTCCGGATCAGGTGGGCACGGCAGAGTATGTCGAGTTGGACTTGCCGGTGCTGGCAGAGGCCGGTGCCCGCTACGTGGCTTTCACCTGCAATGCCTATAGCACCGGTATGATTAATCCCGGCCTGGTGATAGGGTGGATGGACAGTGCCAACAAGATGGAGGTCAACGAAAAGACCGGCGTGGCCTATGACCCGAGCACGGTGCAGCACATGGTGCGCGTGACCGAGAGTAGCGACAAGGGGTTGGTGTTTGGCGTGCTGGACGTCGCCGCGCGCGAGATTGTGTGGTTAGAGTTGCCTTTTGGCGGACAGAATGTGCTGTCGCTCGACTTCGCCACGGTGGACGCCTACGTCAAGAAGTTGGCCTCAAAGGTGTCTATCGGCCGCCTGCTGGCATTGCGTGCCCAGGCACAAGGCATGAAGGTGGTGGAGACCCCGGAAGGCGCCACCGAGGCCTACACGGCCCAGTGGGCGCTCGACACGGCCGCCGTGGCCGCGCTGCTGCTGTAATGGATGGTTGAGAGGTTGAGGGTTGAGGGTTGAGAGGTTGAGAGGTTGAGGGGTTGAGCCAATCGCTGGCGCGATTGGGGATAATGGATTGGACTTCGTGGCGGCCAGGCTCTACATTTATTACCATTTGCGATAGCAAATGGCTCAACCTCTCAACACTAAACCTCTCACCCCCTCAACGCTCAACCTCTCAACCCCTCAACGCTCAACCCTCAACCCCTCAACGCTCAACCTCTCAACCCCTCAACGAGAAAACGAGATAACGATGTACGAGAAAGTGCGGGCCGTGGTGCTGCGGCTGATACGCTACAGCGAGCGCAACAACATCGTCCACGCCTATACCGACGGGCGCGGGTTGATGTCGTTTCTGGTGCCGGCGGGCACCGGCGGAGCGGGTGCCCGTCGCCGCCAGGCGCTGCTCATGCCACTGTCGCTGCTCGAGTTAGAGGCGCGCCTGAAGCCCGGCACAGAACTGGCCACGATGCACGACATGGAGCGCTACGAGCCGTTGCAGGCCATCTACAGCGACCCGCCGCGTGTGGCCATCGCGATGTTTGTGAGCGAACTGCTGTGCCGCACCATCGTTGAGCACGAGCGCAACGAGGCTCTGTTTGCCTTCATTGAGGCCTCGGTGCTCACGTTGGAGCACCTGCGCAGCGACGCGGTGGCCAATTTCCACCTGCTGTTCCTCTACCGCCTTGGGGCGCATTTAGGCATCGAGCCGAATATGGAGACCTATGCGACAGGCCGCTGGTTCGACATGATGGAGGGCGTGTTTACCGACGACCCCGCCGGGCGCCACGCACTCGAGCCGGAGCGTGCGGCGGTAATCCGCCTGCTGGACCGCATGACCACGGCCAACCTGCATTTGTTCCGGTTCAACCACAAACAACGAGGCGAGGTGTTGGACACAATCCTCGCCTATTATCGGTTGCACAACGCCGCCCTGGGCACGCTGCGCTCCCTCGATGTGCTAAAACAAATCTTTCAGGGTTGAGGGGGCTAAACCGCTCAACCTTTCTTCGGCTAACGCATGTAGCGGAAGGCCATATACTCACGCATATTGCGGTCGGTGCTCAGCAAGAGGTCGCCATCGCGGTCCCACTCGTAGTAGTATTGCACGTAACTATAGCCGGTACGGTCCGGGAAGCGCAACTCAATGGTCTGGTCGCGATAGGTATCCCACGTGAAGCGGTAGGTGACCCATACGCCCCACTCATCTACATACGAATACTCGCCATCGCCGTTGCGGTGGAAGTAGTATTCCTCGACATCCCACGCGTCGTAGGTGCGGTAGCCGTCGTAGGTGTAGTCACTCACCCAATGGCCGATAATCTGGTCAAAGTCGCGGTCATCGTTCAAGCGGCAGCCGGTGAGCGCGAGTGCCACAACAAGCAGCAGGGCGGTAATCTTCAAGTTGTTGATCGTTTTCATATCATTTCTTGTTTTATTGTTAGACTAAGGTTATGGTCATTTGTAAAAAACGAGCCAATTGGTTGAGCCGTCGTTGACGTGCTCTTGCTGATAGGTGACCAGACCCTCGTTGTTGCGGTACCAAGCGTAGTTCCATGGGTCGGAACTGCCGGCGTTGCTCATGGTGAGGCTGATAGCGTTGTCGACGCCGTAGTCGAGCAGGGCGGTGACAAAGTCGCCGAGGCGCATGGCTTTGTCGCTCTGGATGACGCACAGGCGTCCCTGCCGCTCACACAGGGCGCGGCACTCCACGCGGTCGCTTGAGGCGCGGCGGTGCTTGACCTCGATGCCGTCGTGAATGAGCAAGTCCTGCATGAACCCCATACCGTCACGCGCGGCGGCGTCGGCGAGAATATCGCGGGCGGCACGGTCGGTGCCGAAGGTCCAGCGTCCGTCCACCCAAGCGAAAACGCCGGTGCAGTAGGAACTCTTGTAGCCGCTATTCAGTTTGCCGTGGCTCACGTGGTCGCCGGCAATGTTTGTGTGCTCAAACTGCGGCAACTTCTCGCCGGTGAGGGCCGCGGTGGCGCAGGCCACAATGCTGTCGTTGTCGATGGAGGGCAGCACGGCCAGTTCGAGTTCCACACGCGAGGCGTGAGGGTAGACGGCGGTGAGCGAGTCGGCAGGCTCGGTGACAGAGGCGAAGTGCTCCACATCGACGAGTTTGTCGGGGATAAGCCAATAGACCACAAAGGCAACGATGGCCACTCCGGCGGCCGCCAGCGCCACCTTTGCGGCGGTAGTGACACATTGCGGCACATCGACCCACCAGGTGCCTCCGGCAGGCTTGGGCCGAGTTTGTCCTCCACCGTCCCCTCCGGAAGGAGGGGTGGAGGGTTGAACAACCGCAGGCTCACCTCCTTGCGGGGTCCGGCCTTGGCCTGGCCGCTCGGGGAGAGGGGAAGCCTTACGGTCGGCAGGCGAGAGCGGCCGGCCGCAGTTGGGACAGAACACGCTATCGGCGGGTATGGAGGCCTCACATGAGGGGCAATTTATCAATTCAGAATTCATAATGCATGGAAAGTTGAGCGTTGAGAGGTTGAGGGGTTGAGCCTCGAAGTGGGCAGAATAAATTCTGCCCCTACAAGCGCTCGGGGATAATGGATTTGACATCGCGGAACGGCCACACTGTAGGGACGAGGCTTGCCTCGTCCTTGGCGAGACCCTGCGTTTATTCCCATTTGCGACAGCAAATGGCTCAACCCCTCAACCCTCAACCTCTAAACGTTTATGTTGTTTTCTCTGCAAAAATAGTCTATTTCTCGTTAACTAGCAAATTTCGTGCCACAATAGCGTGCAAAAAACGCTATCAGTCGTTTTTCGCTGTTAGTTTTTGGTTGTTAGTTTTTCTATGCGAGTAAAAATTCATACCTTTGTGGCATGAAAACGATTTATAGCCTATTGTGCGTACTGTGCGCAACGCTTTTTACTAACGCTAATGCCGCCACACTCACGGTGGCAGACCTTGCCGGCGCGGTCAACCGCGGCGACGGTGTTGTCGAACTCACAAGCGACGTGACTGTTGCCGCCGGCGATGTGCTGGACTGTGGCGGTGTGGCGACGTTGCTGCTGGCCGATAACGTGACGTTGACCGTTCACGGCACGCTGCTCAAGGAAGGCAGCGACGTTCTCACCATTGCCGGCAGCGGCGACGCGCCGGCCGGCAACGGCAACGGCAACGGCGGCGTCCCTTATGAGTTATACAACAACAGCACAATCACCGTGTGGGCACAGAACAACACATGGGGCACCGGCGCGCAAGATGCCCAGCACATCGAGCCGCTCATCTTCCACAAGAAGGACAATGCAACCTTGGGCGAAGTGATCTACCTGCCGGCAGGCAGCACCGGCCTTGACACGGTGGACGCCGACAGCACGCTGGCCTACGATGCCGTCACGGCCACCGTATCGGGCCGCGGCCCGATCATCGTGCTCGACAGTGGCGGACGCGTCGTGGCCTCCGGCGAGCGACAAGTGACCGCAAGCCATCTCTCACCCGGAGCCTACCTCGCCACCAATGGCCAACGCTCAATAAAATTTATCATAACCAAATAATTTTACGACCAAATGAACCGCCTTATCACCATAGTAGTCACAGCGCTTATCACTGCCCTATCACTGCCGGCTCAAATCCTGGTGCTCAAAGACCAAGAGAAATTCAACGCCGACAGCATACGCCGCGAGTACGACAAACGCCCCTACTTCAGCCTCTACAAAGACACTTACTTCACCGTTGGCACCACCATCGGCAACAAAATCACCAAATACAATAGCGATGTCAAGTTCCAGGTGAGCATCTCGCAGCGGTTGACCAAGAGCGTGCTGCCATTTGACAGTTACCTCTACCTCTACTTCACCCAAAAGGCGATGTGGAACATCTTTGAGGAGTCGATGCCCTTCCACGACCTCAACTTCAACCCGGGCATCGGCATCGCGCGACTGATTATCGTCAAGGGACGCCTTGTCGGCAAGATGGCCATCACCCTCGAGCACGAGAGTAACGGACGCGACGGCGAGGCCTCACGCTCATGGAACAAAATCTCGCTTTCGGGTGCCGCGTTTATCGACCGCAACTTTATGGTGCACGGCAAATGGTGGATACCCATCGTGGACGGCGCCAACAACCGCGACATCCTCAAGTATAGCGGCCTCTTCCAAGCGGGTATCCAAGCCATCACCAACAACCAGCGGTGGGTGTTTGACTTCACCTACGTCAAACGCAAAAACTGGAACCCCTTCAGCGGCAATGTCCAAATCGACGTCGGTTTCCGCCTCTCTCGCAAGGCCAACCAATTCCTCATGCTGCAATACTACGGCGGCTACGGCGAGTGCCTGCTCGACTACAACAAATACCACTCGCGCCTGCGCATCGGCCTGCTCATCCGCCCCACCTTCTTCAGCGACTTCTAACATGAAAGGTTGAGAGGTTGATAGTTGAGAGGTTGAGCGGTTGAGCGGTTGAGCCTCGCGCTAGCGCGCTCGGGGATAAATGTAGGGTCTCGCCTTAGCGTAGCCGCTTACGACAACAAATCATTTCTTCCCATTTGCGATAGCAAATGGCTCAACCACTCAACCACTCAACCACTCAACCACTCAACCACTCAACCACTCAACCCTCAACCTTTCAATAAAATCATTCTACTATGACATTCAGCGAAAAAGCAAACAGCGTCTTTGACGCCACCGTCGCCCTCTATCACAAGAGTGACGACGTCGACACTCCATTCTCCAATCCCTGCACCCCGGGCACCATCGAGGCCACCCTCGCCGCCAAGTGCTGGATTGACGCCGTGCAGTGGCACCTCGAGGACATCATCCGCGACCCGAATATCGACCCCGTGGAGGCCCTCGCCATCAAGCGACGCATCGACCGCAGCAACCAAGACCGCACCGACATGGTCGAGGAAATCGACACCTACTGGCGCGAACAGTTCGCCGGCGTGACACCACTGCCCGAGGCCACCATCAACACCGAAAGTCCGGCCTGGGCCGTCGACCGCCTGTCGATTCTCGCCCTCAAAATCTGGCACATGCGCGAGCAGACCGAGCGCTCCGACGCCGACGCCGCCCACCTCGACCGCTGCCGCGCCAAACTCGCCGTGCTGCTCGAGCAACGCGTCGACCTCTCCACCGCCATCGACCAACTGCTCGACGACATCGCCGCCGGACGAAAGTACATGAAAGTCTACCGACAAATGAAAATGTACAACGACCCCTCCACCAATCCCGTCCTCTATAACTCCAAATAACCCGCCTCCTCTCGAAAATTTCCGAAAATTTCCGAAAAATATTATATCTCGTAAATTTTCGTAAATCCACGTAAATAATAGCCGCCTATCGCACGTGTTTTTAAACATAAATATTCATTATTCATTTAGAAAAAACTCTTGTTCTCATAAAACCTCTTGTTCTCCTGTCTAATATTAATGGATAATTTATGGATATTCATGTTAAAAATTATCCGCGACTTTTTGCATTGTCCTCTTGTCTAAAAATATATGATATGAGACGAGTGCCGGTATATCTGCTATTGGTGATAATGGCCGCGGCGATGGCCTGCGGTCGCGGCGGTGGTGACACGGTCACCGTGCCGGCGCTGCTCGAGGCCGAGCGGCTGCTGTCGCCCGAGGTGGATGCCGCCGACAGTGCCCTGCGCGTGCTGCGCGCCGTCGACACCGCCGCCCTCTCCACCGCCGGCGACCGCGCCCTCTACGCCCTGATCCACACCCAAGCCCTCTACAAACTCACCGACGACCCCATCGACACCATCCCCATTCTGCGTGCCGTCGACCACTACGCCACCACCCGGCCCGGCAGCGACCGCCACGTGCGCGCCCTGACCTACGCCGGCGCCGCCGCCGAAAGCAACAGCGCGCTCGCTCAGGCATTGCGTTATTACAAGAGTGCCGAATTACTATGTGACACAACCAATCACTATGCGTGCGGCTATCTTGACATGAAAATCGCCGGAATATATCATCACAACACCATTAACCATCCCAAGACAGTCAGTTATTACCGTAAGGCATTATCACATTTTTCACGTCTTGAGAATGTGCCTTATCGGTTATATTGTACTGCCGATTTAGGCGGTATCTACCGGATGACGCAACATCTCGATAGCGCTTTAAATTACTTGACTATTGCCTATAAAGATGCGATTGCAAGCGGCGATGATTACCTGATTGCCGCCGTTGAGAATTACTTGGTTGGCTATTATTATCGCGTTGGCGACTATGCCGAATCGCTGCGTTATGTCCATCAGGTTGAAAGCCGCAAGGTATCGATGGTAGACTTTCCGTTGGTGCCGCTTTTCGCCTCAATTGCTCATGCCAAGTCACATCGGCCGGATAGCGCTGTGTTTTATCTTGAACGAAGCCATCTGAAAAGTGCGGCCGATAGTGCGGCCCACTACGAGGCGTTGTCCTACATCGCTTCCGAAAGGGGTGACAGTATTAACGCTCGCCTGTATATGGCCGAGGCAGATCGGGTAAATGACAATCACATTATCTATCAGACTCTTGCTGACGTGTCGCGTGGCGAGCAGCAGGCAATCGCCTTGTTTCATGAGTACGACAAGAAGAATGTGCTGTTTCATCAGGCTACTGTATATGTTTTTATAGGCATCTTGGTCTTGTCTTTGGTGCTACTGTATCTAATTATTCATCGGCGCAAGTCTGCTCACCGTTTGAATTATCTCAAAGAGCAATTGTCGCAACTTGAGGAAGAGTATGAAACCTTATCCAATCAGTTGTCTTTGGCCAAAGCAGAAGCTTCGCAAACGGTAGCGGACATCGATAGACTATGCCTATCATTGCGGCTTCAGTACAATTTGCTCAGGGATTCAATCAATTTGTCAATAACCAACGGAGGTAAGAAGTCAGATAGCGATAGTATATTGGACTATCACATCAATACCGCTAATATGGCTAACGATGAGTTTTGGCTCACGGTGGAAAATGTCGCGAACTCATTGTACCCCGGCCTCACAGAGAATATCAAGGCCACAATTCCGGATATTACCGATGGCGACTATCGGTTCTTGCTGCTCAAGGCAATGAAGTTTCCTGATTTATTGGTGTGTTTGTACACCGGTTTGAGCAACGTGCGCAGTGCCGGCAACAAGTTGCGCCGCCTGAAAAAGACTCTTTGTGGGGGCCTGAGTTTTGAGCAATGGCTAAGCCGGATGAGCGCCGCAACTCTCAAAAATTGACAAAAAAGTCGAAATTTGATAAGAAAAGCGGATGCACAGTCGGAGGCGGCTGTGCATTTCTTGCTTTTTAAGTCCTTGAAAATTAGTGTGTTAAGCCGTTGCTTTCAGCATTTCTTATATTGGTTATAGTTTTTCATGAAAAAAAGCCTTATTTTTGCCGCCACGAAACGATAATAAAACATCATATTATATGAGGACTTTATTTGTGACATTACTGTTATTTTTGAATTGCGCTTTGCCAAGTGGTGCTGCCGTGCTTGACCATAACAACGAGCCGGTAACGATGCAGCAATCGCCACGTTGGCCCGGCAAGGTTGAGGGTGTCACGCCACTCGACCAACCGGATGTCTATTTTGATAGTGACGAGATGGTGTTGCGCATCTACGGGTGGGACAACACCCTCGCCTCTTACTACGTCGAGGTTGAGGACTACTACGGTGTGACCGTCGCCAGCGAGACCGTCGCGGGCTACGGCTGGCAGACAGTCTATTTCGACCCCGTCACGTCAAGCGGCACCGCCACCGTCACCATCATCACCTCGCGCGGCGACGAATACACCGGCACCTTCTACGTGCCGTGATCACGGTCTTACATTGCCATATTCAATCTTTTAATATACATTAAACAATGAGTACTGTAAGTCTTAATTTTACAACATCGGGAGCGGACGTGACATCACAACTCACCGGCACACTCGCATCCCTTGGCAACGCCGACACTATTATAGTGCATTTCGGTGCCGGCACTTTCCACATCAGCAATGCCGTGGTGTTCCAATGCAACACCATTATTTACGGTGAAGGAGCAGATGTGACGAAGGTTGTGTGTGACAGCGGCGCGTCCTTTACCGCCAACGATACCTATCTCACGTTCAAAGGATCAAAGAATGGAGAGATAAGCGTAGATATCAGCAATCTTGAAGTTTGCATATCGGAGCATACAGGCATCCTCTGGTCCGGAAACGAGAGGCATCTGATGAAGATTGTCCACTCCAATGATGTCCACATCCACGGCATTAGGAGTTATTGTTACAATGCCGCAATAACCAACCTTGATATGCGCGTATGCAGCAATGTCACAATCAAGGATTGCGAGTTTATAAACTACAACAACTGCCTGACAGGTGGCGTCATCTGGATGCGTCGCGACACTCACAACGTTGCCATTACCCACAACCGCCTTGTCAAGTACGGCAACGATGAGATTATAGCCTTTTGGGAGGCGGGTGATGACAACACTGCTGCTCCGATATCAGGAATCAAAGAGAATATCATTATAGCCGATAATGAGATTACTTACGCGCGTCCATCGTTTGGAGACACCTCAATCAGGTGCACCATCTTTATCACTTTCTACAACGTGACCAACACGTCAAGCCAGCATTATGTGCCGACTGAGTTCAAGAACATCCACTTCACCAACAACGACATCAAGATTGACAGCCCGATGACAGGCTTGATTTCTTACACTTTCAATGCGATAGACACCCACCAGAATATCACGTTCCGCAACAATAGGGTGCTCAGCACCGCTAACAACGTGGGCACTAACAGCAGTTACCAGGTAATATGCGTCAGGGATACCTCGGGTAGCACCGACGCTATTCAGATTGTGGGCAACAACTTCTCAACGTTAGCCATCACTACAGATCAATTTAACGACTCGGCTACTATATTCCTGAATATGTATAACGGACGGGCTGTTGTCGTGGACAATACTTACGTCAGCCCATACTACATCGAGAATAACAAACGCCGCGGTACCGCTCTTTTCTGGCCTCACGGCGACAGCAACCATCTGCAACTTTACAACAACCATTTCGTGGGATTGAAGAACATCGGCGTGTTCTCCAGCGGCAGCGGATTGGTTGCCACAATCATCGCCGACGGCAACTTGTTCAGCGGTGACACAAGAACATATTGCAACAACTGCGACCGCGCTGACCTTAAGTTCAACAACAACACTTTCATCAGCGAGAGTTATGAGACGCTCTTGCAGGAGTTCGCATCCACCGGCACACTGCTATTCACCAACAACAATGTGGATATACAGTTCATAAATTCTCATGGACATCATGAAGGTGTGCTAATAGCACACTACTCAAGCGATCCGCTATCATCGATGTATTTTGAGCGATTTGAGGTGACCGGCAATGTCGTGCAGGGCACCACTGCCGCCATCTGGATTCTGTCAGGGCTCAACTGCGGGATCTATATTGTTAACAACAACAGTTTCTATAATTCTTGACGGCATGAAACGGATTTTGATGCGGACTTACGGATGGCTGCTGGCTCCGATTGTGGCTATAATGTGGCTGATAATGAACTCGCGGCAGCGCGCGCTTGTGGCCGAAGACCGCGACCAGTGGTGCCGATGGCTGCACATCGGTGGCGGCTTCGCCGGGCTGTGCTGGTTAGTGGCCAACCGTGATGAGTTCCGCTCGGTGCTTTATCGCCGCATGGGTGCCAAACGCTTCATTTTCAACTGGTGGCTGCGCCCGCTGCGCGACCTCTATATCACCACCACCGACATCGGCGGCGGACTGCTGATTCAGCACGGCTTCAGCACAATCATCTCGGCGGCGCGTATCGGCCGAAACTGCAAAATTTATCACCACGTCACGCTCGGTTTCAACCATGCCCTTGAGGCACCGGTGCTGGGTGACAATGTTGAGGTGTGTTGCGGAGCCAAAATCATCGGTGGGGTGACCGTCGGCGACAATGTGCTCGTCGGTGCCGGCGCGCTGGTCACACGCGATGTGCCACCAAACTCGGTGGTGGCCTGTGAACGCGCTAACGTGATACGTCACCTTGACCACATGCGAGACCTTACGGCCTGATACTTTAGCAAGGCGTGGACGGGACTTATACGAATTGTAGAGCGAAATTGCATACACGCGATTGTCCTCTGTCCGCGCGGGTGGCGGCTCTATGGCCCGCAACTCAGGCCGCCACCCTTTTTCAAATTCCGAGTCAACTTCCTAATTATAATATCACCTAAATTCCGCTGGGCTCGATATTTCTCTCTCGAAAATTTGGATGATTATAGAAATTGTATTATTTTTGCGGCAGTTACGGGCAAGTTTGTTTTAAGTAATCTCGCGCAACGCTCTGCCGAGGCGATTTGAAACAAAGTTGTGCATTTTGTATATAATAATTTCTTTAATATTTCACATCATGAAAAGGTCCATTCTTACACTTGTTCTTGCGGCGGTTGCCTCTATTGTCGCCACCGCTGCGGCCGCCACGATGTTTGACATCGCCGGTATGCACTACTATGTGCTGGACGACGGTACGGTGAGCGTGAGCCAAGCAAGAAATGAGTATGGTGACAGACTCAACCCGGACCCGTTTGTCGGCGAGCTCTCCATCCCCTCGTCGGTGACCTATGACGGTGCTTCTTACACCGTTTCCACAATAGGCTACGAAGGCTTTTCCAATTGCGACAAGTTGACGGCCGTCAGCATTCCCAACTCAATAAAGAAGATTGACAGCGGCGCCTTTGTCGGCTGCAACGCTCTTGCGGCGGTAAAGATTACGGATCTCGCGAGTTGGTGTAATATTCAGTTTGCGACCGAAAATTTGAACTACCCCCAACCCTACTCCAACCCGCTCTATCTCGCCCACCGGTTGTTCGTCAACGGTGTTGAGGTGACCGATTTGGAGATTCCGGCATCGGTGACTTCAATCGGGGCAAGCTCTTTCAACGGAATGTCTGGTCTGAAGAGCCTCACCATTGGCTCCTCTGTGACCCAGATTGGCGACGGAGCGTTCAATAATTGCCCCGCGTTGTCACGCGTCCAATGGAATGTGAAGCAGTTTGCGGGTCCGTTTGACATCGGCCGCCACACCCCGATTTTCGGCCACAAGAGCAAGATTACGGAGTTTGTTTTCGGCGATGGTGTCGAGATTATCCCTAACCATATCTGCTACATGATGATCGTACTGAAAAGCGTTGTCATCCCCAACTCCGCCAAGCGAATCGGTGTCGGCTCATTCTGTGGGTGCAGCGGTCTTGAAAGTGTCACCATCGGCAATCAGGTGGAGACAATCGGAGAAGGCGCCTTTAATGGTTGCACAGGGCTGAAGAGCGTCGAGATACCCAACTCGGTCACCGAAATATACGATACCGCATTCGGCAACTGCACCGGCCTGACGCAAATCAGTCTGCCGGAGTCCACCAAGCGGCTGCACGCCGCCTTCTCTGGCTGCGGCGCGTTGAAGACAGTGTCGTGCCTGGTGAATCACCCCGGTAATATGATAACGTCTGTCAACGCGTTTGATGAGGAGCCCCTTGCCGAGGCGACCCTGCGTGTGCCGCGCGGCACGGCCGACAGTTACAGCGCGTTGAAACCGTGGAGCCTATTCGGCACCATCGCCGACGTCCTCGAGCCGGTGGCCGACCCCGATGAGGATTCCAGTCCCGGTCCCGACGGCCCCGTCTCAATCGCGGTGAGCCTCATCAGGCTTGACCCGGACGCCACCTACAGGCTATTCGCCTACCCCGAGGGCATCAAGGTGACCTGGAGCAGCAGCGACACCAATATAGTCACTGTCGATGAGTATGGCAACATCGCCGCCGTGGGCCCGGGCTTGGCGGAGGTCACCGCCACCGCCAAAATCGACGGCTCGACGGCCTCTTGCCCTGTCTTTGTCGGCATTGACAAGCATGGCGACATGAACTACGACGGCAAAATCGACGTTGGCGACGTGAACACCATCCTTAACATGATTATCGGCGACGAACCGCAGCCTGACGCACAGTGACAGCAAATATCCCCGGGATTTAATCTCCCGTGAATTTTCGTGAATTTCCGTGAATAAATTATTTCAGGGAAATTCACGGAAATTCACGGGATAATTTTATGCGTGAAATCCCGGCATCATCCTCGCTCTTGCTCATGAGAGTTGGGGCAAGTACTCTTAAAAGCGATGGCGGGAACTATCTTGCGGATTTTAGGGTAAGGTTGAATTTATGGGGAATAGTGGCGAAATCTTTGGCGGAGAGAATAAAAGTGTGTACCTTTGCCGTGAAAAAACGATACGACAATGAACTCGAGTAGTGAGAAAGGAGGATCGACGACGGTGCTGGTAATGCGGCTGAGTGCGCTGGGCGACATCGCGATGACGGTGCCGGCATTGTATCCAGTGTGCCGCGCCAATCCTGATGTGCGCTTTGTGATGCTCACGCAGCCGTGGCCGGCCACAATGATGATCGAAGCGCCGGAGAACCTCGTCATTGAGACGGTTGACGTGCGCGGCGACCGCATGGGCTTCTGGGCAATGTGGCGGCTGGCCGGACGCCTGCACGAGAAATACAATTTCACCCACGTGGCTGACCTCCACAGCGTGATCCGCACATGGGCCGTTGACCTGAGGCTGCGCCTTGCCGGCTGCCGCGTGGCGCGCATCGATAAAGGGCACGCCGAGAAGCGCGACCGCATCCGCGGCCGCCGCCACGACCAACTGAAGACGACCGTGGAACGCTACCGTGAGGTGTTATGTAGCGTCCTCCCCCCCCGCCCCCTCCTAAAGGAGGGGGAGCAAGGTCCCGACACAACCTTTCACCCCCTCCTTCAGGAGGGGGAAGGGGGAGGCCAGGGGGACGGGGGAGGACTCGCGTCATCGCCTATCGTGCCGGAGAAGGCGGCGGGGGAGCGGTGGATTGCCGTCGCGCCGTTCTCGCAACATCGCGGCAAGGAATACCCTCTCAAGAGTATGGAGCAAGTCATCGACAGGCTCGCCGCCATCCCCGGCGTACACATCTTCCTGCTTGGCGGCGGCAAACAGGAGAAACTCGCCCTGCGGCCGATTGCGCACCGCCTGAAGAACGCCACGTCGCTTGCCGAGGTGAAACACACGTTGGCCGACGAACTGCAACTGATGGCCCGCTGTGACGTCATGGTGAGCATGGACTCGGCCAATATGCACCTGGCATCGCTCGTGGGGCTGACGGTGGTGAGCGTTTGGGGCGCCACACATCCCCACTGCGGCTTTATGGGCTACGGACAGAGCAACGACAACGCCGTGCAACGCGACGACCTCGACTGCCGCCCCTGCGGCGTGTATGGCGAGAACAAATGCCGCTACGGTGACTACCGCTGCCTCGACATCGACCCGCAACGCATCGTCGACCGCGTCACCGAGGTTTTGGCAGCCTCCCCGCCCCCTCCTAAATGAGGGGGAGACTATCCTCACGAAAATCTCCGAAAGTTCTCAAAATTAATCTCCCGTGAATTTTCGTAAATTTTCGTAAATATTTTATTTTCTGCATTTTATCTTCAATGTTTATTCAATTCACGGGATTTCACGAAATTTCACGGGAGATTAGGATTATGTTCTTGTGTCTAAAAGGATGGCAAAGATATTGATAACCGGGGCCGGAGGGTTTATCGGTGGACACTTGGTGGCCGAGGCGCTGGAGCGCGGCCATGAAGTGTGGGCTGCTGTGCGCGCCACCACAAGCCGCGAGTTCCTCACCGACGAGCGCATTAATTTCATTGTGCTCGACTTCACCGACGAGGCTTCACTCGAGAAGACCATCAGCGAGCACCTCACGGCTCACGGCCCGTGGGACTACGTTGTACACAATTTGGGGCTGACCAAAGCCACCAACTATCTGGACTTTGAGCGCGTGAACTATGGCTACATGCGGCTGTTGGTGGACACGCTGCGCGACCTGGGCGCGCTGCCGCGCGTATTCCTGCTCATGAGCAGCCTGAGCGTGATGGGCGCCGGCGACGAGGACGGCTACTCTCCGTTTGACGAGCAATCCATCCCGATGCCCAACACCCGCTACGGCGTGTCGAAACTCAAGGCGGAGACCTACCTGCAGCAAGTGGAGGGGATGCCGTACACCATCTTCCGCTGCACGGGCGTTTACGGCCCCCACGAGCGCGACTACTTCCTGATGATTAAGAGCATCAAGCGTGGCGTGGACTTTGGCGTGGGCTTCAAGAAACAGTTGCTGACGTTCATCTACGTGAAAGACTTGGCACGCGCCGTGATGGACGCTCTGGAGCGTGGCCCGCTGCGCCGCGCCTACTACATCAGCGAGCCGCGCAGTTACACGCAGGCCGAGTTCCGCACGTTGGTGTGCCGCCTGCTGGGCAAGCGGTGGGTGCTGCCGGTGAAGTGTCCGCTATGGGTCGTCAAGGCCGTGTGTGCCATCGGCGAGCGATGGGCGCGGTGGACAGGCAAGGCGGTGACGCTCAACAGCGACAAATACAACATCTTGGCGCAGCGCAACTGGCAGTGTGACATCACGCCGGCGCGGCGCGACTTTGGCTTCGAGGCGCGATACGACCTCGAGGCGGGCCTGCGCGAGGCCATCGCGTGGTACCGCTCGGCCGGCTGGCTGTGAGGCAGGCCTCCCCCCTCCCCTCCCGCTGTTTATTTTTAACATGAATATCCATTAATTATCCATTAATATTTATTCAAAATATCAAATCTGCGACTACGATTAATGAATATTAATGGATATTTATGTTAAAAAACACGTGCGATACGCGGCGATGCAAAATGTCCATCACGGGATTTACGTGATAGACATTTTGCATTGTTTTTCAGTGGAATGGGGAGGACTAATTGTTGAGGATGTACTCGAGGACGGCGTTGACGTCGCCCACATCGACGGCTGTGTCGCCGTTGACGTTGAACTTGGCGTCGTTGTTGCCGGCGAGGATGGCCTCGAGGATGGCGTTGACGTCACCCACATCGACGGCGTCATCGTTGTTGACGTCGAACGGGTTGTGCTCGTCGTCGGGAAGGTCACCCACCTTGTCGAAGAAGTCCTTCCACTGGTTGGCGGCCTTGTAGGCGTTCAACTGGCTGGGCCGCACATGGAGCGTGCAGCCGCTGGTGGAGTTGTAGAAGACATTGGCGCCCAGCGAGATGTCGGCACACGCGGGATAGGACGAGAAACGCGTCAGGCCGGTGCAGTTCTCAAAAGCATTGCTGCCGAGGGACGACACACCGAAGGGCAGGTTGAACGACGTGAGCGCCCGGCAGTTGTAGAACGCGCTCTGGCCGATGGTCGTCACACCCTCGTTGAGGGCAAACGACTTGAGACTCGTGCAGCCGTAGAACGTATTATCCTTGACCGCGTTGATGGAGGAGTTGTTGGTCACCGTGACGAGGCTTGCGCAGCCGCTGAAGGCCGCCGTGCCGAGCGACGTAAGCGACGACGGCAGCGTCACCGCCTTGAGCGGCGTGCCGGCGAAGGCGAAATTGCCGATTGACTGTACCGACTGCAGGCTGACGGACGTCACACCGCTGCGGTAAAAGGCATACGCCCCGACGCTGGTCACGTTGCCGGAAACTGACGGCTGCGTGAGTGCCGAGAAGTCAGCGCAAAGGTAGCCGGGGATGTGCCGCACACTGCTCTTGAAATTCACCGTCGTGACCTTGTTGCGCGAATTGTAGAACGGTGCCGCCGCAGTGCTGTAGAAGTCGGGGTAGTTGGCCGGCTCCCAGTTGACCGTGGTGATGGCGTCGCAAGCCGCCAACAGATACTTGGGAAGGGTGGTGACCGTGCTGCCGATGTTGACCGTGGTGAGCGCGCTTGCCGACGAGGAGAACGGGCTCGAGGCAAAGTCGGGCATCGCGGCGGCATTCCAGGTCAAGGTGTTGATGCCAGTGCACCCCCAAAACGCGTTGCCGCCAATTGATTTCACCCCCTGGCCGACGTTGACCGTCTTCAGGGCGGTGCAGCCGCTGAAGGCTTTCTCGCCGATGGAGCGGATGGTGGACGCCGGCATGAGTGCGGAGACAAGTTTCGGATTGTTCTCCAGAGCATAGGGCGCGATGGCCGTGAGGTCATAGGTGCGCTTGTCGCCGTAGGACACGTCGTACTTGTAACTGCACAGGTAGTCGGTCAATGCGTTGGCGGTGCTCAGGTTGAGCGAGATTGTGCTCTGGCCCGACGTGAGTCCCACCAGTGCCATCTCACCGTTGCTCGACGCGGTGGCGGCCTTGGTGAGCACATACCGGTATTTGTCGAAGGTGCTCGTGTGCTCGATGGTCACGTCATAGCAGTCCTTACTGGCTTGCGCGGTGCAGTATAGGGAGGCATTGGTGGGGTAACGCGCCGCCGCCGCGGCGTTGGGCAGATAGACCGTGACCTTGCTGGTCATGTAGTCGTAGGTGCGGAAGGCTGTTGCCGACAGGCTGGGCACCGCCGAGGGGTCGAGCGTGGTCCAGAAGACTGTCTTCACAGCCGTGCCAAGCACGATGTCGGCGCCGACAGTGGTGAGCGAGCCTGGCAGGTCCACCCTCTGCAACTTCTTGCAATTGAAGAAAGCGTTATCCATGATTTCCGTCACGCCATAGGCTACCCTGGCGTAGGTCAGATTGGGTCGTCCAGCAATCCCGCGTTCGTTGATGGCTACCGGAAGCCGTTTGCCGTTGAGAGTGACAAACCCCGGGATGAGCAGTGAGGTGGCGGTGTACTTGGCGGAGACGTTCAGTCCCACGATAACGGCCTTGTCGCTCGATGACGACTTGAAGATAAAGTCGCCGATTTCGGTATAGTCGGGTGTGGCGACCGCCTCATTGGTGATGAGCACCTGCTTGGTGGCATACTGCGCTTCGGTCAGATTGGAGACTGATGTGACAACATCCATCTTGGCCGACACATTGGTACCGCTGACAAAATGCGATATACTCTTCATGTGAGCGACACTCGTGCTGCTGTGAGGCTGCAAGAGGATATTGGTGGAGGACCTCAGGCCGGCGTCCACCCACGAGGTCGACGAGCCGCCAATCGACAACTCACTCAAGTTGTAGAAGTCGTTACCGGAACTCGTGATGGTGCTGAAGGCAATGGCCATCGTCACATCGCTCGTTCCCTCGCGCCCCTGGACGGCGCAACCGTTGGTCGATTCCAGATTGATCCGACCGGTGCCGGTGAGCGTCAGACTGCAGTTGTAGAGGCCGATAGCGTTCTGACTGCCGGCGGTACTGGTAAACGTGGTGACGCTGCCGAGTTCGGCGTTTATCGTCACCCGGCCGCCACAAATCACGGCACTGGCGTTGTTGGCCTTCAACGAATTGGTGCCGCTCATGTTGATCGTGAGGTTGGTGACGTCCTTGCAGTCGATGCCGTTGTTGCCGCTGCCCGAGCGGTCGCAGACCACATTGTTGATCGACAGCACCTTGGTGGTGGCATTATAGGAGACGGTGCCGCCACCGGTGTTCAGCGTTGTCGTGCCGGTGATCTTGTTGCCGTTCACCCAAATGGTCTCGGCCATGGCTCCGGCCGCCGTGAGCATGGCCATCGCCAATAATGCAATAAATTGTTTCATAATCTGTTCTGTTAAAAAACGGTACGTGCCTTAAACAATAGTATATTTGGTGGCAAAGATACGAAAAATAATTCATAAAACTTCGTTTCCCGCAAATTTTCTTAGACATAAAGACATAAGAAACAAAAGAAACATAAAAAATTTTACAATAGTTCGGTAAATTTTAGAGGTTAGCGTCTATTAACGTCTATGACAACGTCAATTCACGTCTAAAATAAAAAAATTGACAAAAATAGACGTCGTTATTGACGACAATAGACGCAAAACAAATCAGCCAAAAGTGGTCAAAAAACATCACTTTTGGCTGATTTGTTTTCAATCCAATCAGCCAAAAGTCGGTCAAAAACATCACTTTTGGCTGATTAATCCGCCGGTTTTTTACGAAAAAAATGTGGGAATCTGACGGTTTTTGCCGAAAAAAATTTTGGGATTCCGACATCCATGCCATGTGAGAGCAGCAGGGGCGAGGCTCTACATTCATTGGGGATGCTCACGATAATCACCGATAATTTTCCGGAAATATATCTCTCGTAAATATTCGTAAATATTTTATTTGCTGCTATTTATAATGCGCCTCCCATACATCCCCTCCTTGTAGAGCCCGGCCTTGGTCAGGCCCTACATTCGTTCAATTCAAGAGTTTTATTGATAATATAATACTGCCAACTGGTGCTAAGAATAAGCGCTAACTTGTAGATATTATGTTTGCACTCTGAAACGCTCATTGGGGGCTCTGCCCCCAGCCGCTAAGGCTACCCCCCGGTGCGGGCAGAATTCATTCTGCCCGCCTGCCGCAAACGGGCAGAATAAATTCTGCCCCTACATTTCTCACAACTATCAATTTATCCCTTAATTCCGCAACTCTCCAACCTCTCGTCTATTTACGTCTATTTACGTCTATTTTTATCTTTATATCTCCCGTGAATTAACGTGAATTCCCGTGAATACTTTTATGTTTCAAAATTGAGATTATTCACTGATTTTCATCATAAAAATATTTCACGAAAGTTCACGGAAATTCACGGGATGCAATATTTTACGAGAAAGATTTTACGGATTTTTCATGAGAATAATAGACG
>JAFTDD010000048.1 GCA_017454355.1 Muribaculaceae bacterium | reverse complement strand
GTTGGCCATGGCGCGCCCCCCGGCGCCGCCGGTTGTAAAAAAGCGAGGGGCGAGCACCTGCGGTGCTTGCCCCACGCGGTTCGGTTAGGTAGAAGTAATGGATTACTTCACAACCTTCACAGCCTTGGTGCTGCCATCAACATAGGTGGTAACCTCGATGTTGACGCCGTCGAAAGCCTTGTCGCTCTCAACACCGGCCACGTTGTAGTACTTCACGCCGGCAACCTGCTTGTCAGCCTCAATGGCACGGACAGCGGTAACCTTGATGTCAGCCTTCGGGCCAAGATACTTTTGGTAGCCACCAACCCAGAAAGCGACACCATCCTCGCCCTCGGCACTGGTCAGAGAGAGATCCTCGGCATTCGGTCTCAGTTTGAACTTGGCAAAAGGAACCTTGCTGGAACCGGCCTTGTCCTCAACCCACACATCGTTACCGGCCTTAGCGTTGAGAATGAAAGTCAGGACACCGTCCTTCACTTGGCAAGAGTACACCCAAGCATCAAACGGATCGCCGAACTCATCCTCGGCCATGATGTTGTCCGGAGTGGCGAACGAAGTCGCGCTAATGGTCAAGCCCTCGGGAATAGCCAACTTGAACTGGCAAGCGTTCCACTTTTCGACGTCAGTCTTGTTCCACACGAAGAAGACCTCCTGAGCCGAGCCAAGCGTCAACTCAACCGCCTCACCATCCTTGTCACCGATAGTCACAAAGTCGGCAACGTTGGTCACCACAACCGACTGAGCAGCAGCGCTCATGCCGGCGGCTGCGGCTGCGATAAGAAGTAAAGATTTAAGCTTCATAAGCATTAAGTAGTTTAAATTATTAATAATTTAGTGATTGTTTTCTTTATGTCTGCTCGCGGCACACACGGTGCCGACGTTTTTTGATAGATTGCCGCGAGAAGCAAAATCGCCCCGCTTCGCCCTATCTACTGAAAAACAACTTGTTAGGCGAAAATCCGCCGCACAAATCACTTTTCAGTATGCAATATTACTGCTTTTTTTTGAATTGACAAAATTTTCTCAAAAAAAATCTACTTTTTTTTCATTTTTTTCTTTTCACCTCTCCGCACGCCCCACCCAACCAACCCCTCCATCCACATTCAACATCGCAAGGCCTCGGCGTCTGCGGCAACCACTCATAAAAAGGGGGTGAGGGGGGACTAATAGTACTTCTCGGGCGTCGGAGCCTTTGATGGCGTCGACGCCTCCAGTTCGCGGTCGATGGCCTCAAACTCGGAGTGGTTGCTCTTGTATTCCGGCACAAACTGCTTCATCGCCAGCACCATATCGTGGACCGCGCCGCGATGGGCAGCCGTGATGATGCCCTCCAGGTGGTTGCACACGTCGCGGTACTCGTAGGTGCGCACCTTTGCCACCATAATCTTTTTGTTTACCGTCGCAGTGGTCAACTCCTTGTCGTTGAGCACCTCCTCATATAATTTCTCGCCCGGACGCAGACCAATCTCCTTTATCTCGATGTCGATGCCCGGCTTGAGGCCCGCCAGCGAAATCATCCTCACTGCCAGGTCGTAAATCTTCACACTCTTGCCCATGTCAAACACATATATCTCGCCACCGTCACCCATACAGCCGGCCTCGAGCACGAGCGAACACGCCTCGGGGATGGTCATGAAGAAGCGGGTGATGTCGCGATGTGTCACCGTCACCGGGCCTCCCTCGGCAATCTGCTTGCGGAACAGCGGTATCACCGAACCGTTGCTGCCCAGCACGTTGCCGAAGCGCGTGGTGATAAACCGCGTGGGCAGCCCGCGGCGCTTGGCGTCGAAGTGCAACGACTGGCAGTAAATCTCGGCAAGACGTTTGGTGCAGCCCATGATGTTGGTGGGGTTGACGGCCTTGTCGGTGCTGACCATTACAAACTTGAACGCGCCGTACTTGAGCGCCAGGTCGGCGATGTTGCGCGTGCCCTGCACGTTGGTCAGCACGGCCTCCGTCGGGTTCAACTCCATCATCGGCACGTGCTTATAGGCCGCCGCATGGAAGACATACCGCGGCTTGTAGTGCGCGAAAATCTCTTCCATGCGCTCTACGTTCTGCACATCGCCGATACACAGTTTCACGTCGGCCTCGGGGTAGTTCTCCTTCATCTCAAGCGCCACATCGTGCATCGGCGTCTCGGCCTGGTCCACGAGCACGATGGTTCGCGCCCGGTAGGACGCCACTTGCCGCACAATCTCGCTGCCGATGCTGCCACAGGCACCCGTGATGAGCACCACACTGTCGGCTATCTGGTTGCTCACCAGCGTGTTGTTGAGCACAATCGGGTCGCGGCCAAGCAAATCCTCAATCTGCACCTCTTTCACATACGTCGAGATGCCGGCGCGCTCCTCGCTGCCCTCGGCGTCGGCGATGTCAAACTCCTGCACCTTATTTATAGAGTAGAGGGCGATGCCGTTGCGCAGGAAGTAGTCGCCCAACTCGCCGCGCATCACCGCGCTCTGTGTGTCGCTGAACACCAGCGCCTCGATGCCGTCGTCGGCCATACGCTCGGCCGTCGTCGCCTCGTCGTGGACGTACACCTTAAAGCCGTTCACCTCGCTGCTCTCCTTACGGCCGTTCACCGACAGCAACCCCACGGGCGCGAAACGCCCGTTGTTCTCGTTATTCAGCGCGTTGGCAAGCATCAGCGACTCCACGTTGGTGCCCAACACGAGTACACACTTGCGCTGCTTGCCGCTCACCAGTTTGGTATAGAAAAACTTGATAAACAGCCGCTCCACCATCATGATGGTGAACGACAGCACACAAATAGCGACCAACGCCACCCACGGCATAAACGGTTTGCCCCACAGCAACGTGGCCACGCCGTTGCCGGCCAGCAGCACCGCCGCCGCAATCGCTACCGTCCAAAGCATACGGTTCAAATCCTCAATCACCGACAAGCGAATCACACACGCGTAACTCTTGGTCAGATAACTCACAACCAGAAACACGCCCAGCACCGCCGCCGCGTTGCCCAACAAGTGCTGCACCCCGATGGCCGGACCGGTGTACAGGTCCACCATCGAAACCAGCAGGAAACTCGCCGCCACAATCAGCATGTCGATGAGAAGTATCACCCACCGCGGCGTGGTATGCAACCTGAAAGCACGAACAAACCGCAGGTTGAATATATTATTTAACAGAGTATCTGCCATGGTCGTTTCAATCAAATCAAGCGTGCAAAGATAATAAATAACCGCCAATCCTCCAAATTTTTTTCTATACACTCCCCCAAATGGACGAAATGTGAGAAATCAGAAAAATAAGAGCAATGGGATTAGAGCCTATTGCTCCTATATCTCCCATTGCTCTCATTGCTCCTGTCGAGCGAACGCGTCACTCGGCCGCCTCACACTTCGGGCAACTGATCAACTTCCAGATGCCGGCGGCGCAGATGGCACCCACAAACGGGCCAACGATGAAAATCCACAGGTTGCTCAACGCGGTGCCACCCTGGAACACCGCCGGAGCAATCGAGCGAGCCGGATTGACGCTCGTGCCGGTGTAGCGGATGCACACCAGGTGCACCAGCACCAAGGCCAAACCGATGGCCAAACCGGCGAAATTGTTCGTCGCGCCGTTGGTCTTGCTCGTCGCGCCCAGCACAACCAGCACAAACACACACGTGAACACAGCCTCGGCCAGCAGACCGCCAACCACGCTCACGCCCTGCTGCAGGTCGTTGGCGCCGGTGCCCTCAAGGCCATCGACGTTACCCACAAGGCAGAACAACAACGCCGAACCGATAAACGCGCCAATCACCTGAAACACCATATACATGCCACAGTCCTTGGCACTGATCTTGCCGGCGCAGAACAGACCCAGCGTGATTGCCGGATTGATGTGGCAGCCGCTGATGCCGCCGATTGTGTACGCCATCGCGACAACAGCCAGACCGAAAGCGAACGCTGTGCCCACCACCGCCGGGATGTTGTCAATCGGGTTGCAACCCAGGCTCACGGCAACGCCGCAGCCCATCAACACGAGCACCATCGTGCCCACCATTTCTGCTAAATACTTCTTCATTGAATTTAATGGTAAATTTTAGTTGTTAAACAATGCGGTTATTTTCCAAACGGCAAATTTACACTTTTTTCCCCTCCCCCACAACTTTTCCCCCATTTTTTTTGATCTATCAAAGGAGTGGAGTGCAAAGCGGCCGTGCCGCTTTGTTCCCCGCCGGCGCGCCATCAAAGGAGTGGAGTGCAAAGCGGCCGCGCCGCTTTGTTCCCTGCCGGGCGGCCGCCGTCACTCGCCGGGCGGGGGCGTGGCGAGCGCCGCCGCCAGCGAGTTCATCTCCTCGCACAGGGGTCGCGTCAGTTCCACGCGGCGCGTCGTGAACGGGTGCTCCGACACCTGCAGCAGCAGCCCCGCGGCACACGCCTCAAACAGCCGCCCCGACGGCTTGCCGTAGCGCTCAAAACCGCTCGGCCTCACCAGCACAAACGGCAACTCGGCGTCGAGCAACGCGTCGCGAACCGCCATCTCGCCGGGCGAAATCGACGGCGACATAAGCACCGCCCCGCCGCGGGCCATCGCCACAAACCGCTCCACCACGGCCGCGATCTCCTCGCCGGTCTTCACACGGCGCGACACGCGCACCGCCACCCGTTCCGGCCGCTCCAGCAAGAAAATGTTGCCCTGCGCCTCAAACTTACGCCCGGCGGCCTCCAAGTCATGCACCACCTCAAACAGACGCGGGTTCGCCCGCCGCATCAACGCCCGCCGCGGGTTATCCTTCACATATTTCACCATCCGCGCCAAGTGGTTCTCGTCGCCCAATACCCGGTCATGATAGCCGGGGGCCCACAGCGACGGCTCCTCGGCCGACGCCAGCCCCGCGGCGCGGTAAGCCTTGTTGCCGGCGATTTTCAGGCCGTTCACCACGCGGCCCAGGTGCACATCGGCCGTGCCGTCAAAGTGGAGAATACCGTGCAGATGGTCCGGCATGAGTTGGAACCATAACGGCCTCACGCCGTCATAGACGACCGCCATACGCTCCCAAGCCTCCTTCAGCGCGCGGCCAAGCGGCGACGGCCACACCCGCGGCGCCGCCGGCGTGCCTTCTATCTCACACAGCAACGGCCGCCGTCCGCCGGTTTCGATTGTCACCATATAGATTGACAGGCCGCGGTAGTCATGCCATAGGGCCCGCCGCTTCATCGACGACACCACCTCGCGGCGCTTCCCGCCGCTCTCGTTCCCCTTCTCCATCGCTTCACTTTTTTCGCCACAAAGATAGCAAAAAGCCGCCACACAACCAAAACGGCACGGCCGTTTTGCACACAACTCCTTTAAAAGAACCGCCTCGCGCGGCAGCCCCCGCCGGCGCCATCTATCAAAGGAGTGGAGTGCAAAGCGGCCGCGCCGCTTTGTCCCGTGGGGCGCGATTAAAAAAAGGCGGGGCGCGCCGCTGTGGCACGCCCCGCCTCTATCGGGTAATGCTAATGATTACTTGAGAACTTTGCGCGTCGACGTCGTGCCGTCGGTGTACTCCGTCACCACGATGTTCACGCCCTCAAACGGCTGCTCGCTCACGCGTCCGACCACGTCAATGTAGCGAACCGCCTTCACCTCCTTCACGGTGTCGGGCAGATCCTTCACCTCGGTGGGCGTGCCGGTACCCAAGTTGAGCGGCATCACAGTGATGCTGCTGCTGGCCGTGCCGCTACCCGGAGCGATGCGGCGCGGTGCCGGGCTGGCGCTCAGGTTCACCGCCGCGCGCTCGCGACCGTAGTTCCAGTCGGTGCGCGTCACAATAGCCAGGAAGTTGCTGGTATTGCCCTCGGTCAGGTTCGACGTGCTCGTCGCACCGGTGTTCATGCTCAGGTCGACAGTGAAGCCGCCCTCGAAGCCGTTACCGTTGATCGAGTAGTACCGGTCGTCGCCGCTGGTGTTGCCGTTGGCATCCTGCTTGGCGGGAACCACGAACTTGTCGCCGTCCCACACAGCGTTGTGAATCTCGACAACCTCCTGCACCTTCGGGTTCACGAACCAGAACTTGCGGCCATGGGCACCCTCAACGCCGGCCTCGCCCTGGTTCAGGTACGCGGTGTTGAAGTTAGCCGGGTTCAGCACGTTCGGAGTGTAGGTCTCGGCGGCACCTGGAGTGATGCTCGGAGCGTTCTTCACAAGAAGCGTGTAGTTCAGGTCGCTGGTGAAGGTACCCGTCAGCGTTGCCGGCGGGATCAGGTGACCCTCGAAACTGCCGGCGTAGGTCGCGCCGTCAACTTCGCCGTAGTCGCTGAAGTCGAGGCACACCCAGTTGCTCTGGTCCCACTCCTCGGTACGACCCTCCAGTTCGGCCACGTAGTCGATCCAGCCGCCGGTGTTCTCCGTCTTGATGATCGACACGTTGCCCTGGTCCTTGGCATACAGTTTGTCGCCCACGGCGTGCACGCCGATGAGTTCGTCGGCAATCGTATAGTCGGTGTTCAACTTACCGTTCACCTCGATGTTGGCCAGCGGGAACGCGTCTTTCTTGTAGAGGAAGACAGACTCGCCGGTGGTGCTGCTATAGGTGTTGAACAGGCCATACTGCTTGTTGTAGCGCAGCCAACGCTCGCCGCCGTTCGCGGCCGGGAACGAGATCGTTGCCGTGTAAGCCTTGTCCACGTCGCTGTCGGCGCCGCCGATAACGATCGAGGCCTCGAACTTACCCTCGTTCGAACTGTTGCTGAACTGGGTGCGCAACTGGTTGGTCGTGCCGCTCACGTTACCGTAGATGTAACCGATCGACGCGTTGTCCGAACCGTTGGCCGTGTGCAAGATCCAGTCGCCCGTGCTGCCGTACTGGTGCAGGGTGAACATCGCCAGGTCGTCGTTGCCGTACACCTGAGCCTTGGTCTCGTCGTCGACAAACGCCACACCGGCGCCGTCGCGGTTGTCGGCCTTCTGAGTGCGCTGCATCGCCATGTGGTTCGCCTTGCTCACGATCACATAGATACTGCCCTCCTTCAACTGGCTGGCGCTGGTCACCAGGTCATAGACGATGCCGTTGCTCTTGACGAACGTGTAGGTCTTCTGCTCGGCCTCCATGCCGTAGAACACCTCGTCGCCGTCCATCGCCGACGCGATGGCGCGCACCGTCGTCGTCTGGCTCACCTCAAACGGGGCCGTGTACTCCACGCGGGCCTCGTTGGCCTCGTCATCCGGGTCGCTGCCGTCCAGGGTGTACCAGATGGTGGCATCCTCGGTGGCGCAGGTGATGCTCACTGTGACTGCCTCCGAGCCCTCGGGATTCACCTGGCTCTCCGGGCTGATCTCCGGCTGCTCGATGTCGCCCATGTTGATCGTCAACGTGCGCACCTTGCTCTCCAACTGGTCGAAGAACTGGGTCGAGTGGATCGAGTAGGTGGAGATCTCCATTGACTTGCTCACCGCAATCTCCTGACCCTCATACACCTCATAGTCCTCCATGTCGCTCGTCTTGTACCAGATGATGGCACCGCGCGTGTCGCAGCTCAGCGTCACCGTCGAGGCGGCGTGGATGGTGCGCTCCGGCGTGTCGTTGGTCATGTCGCTCGCCGTGGCGTCGCCCTCCAAGTGGAAGATCGGCGGGAAGATCCAGTCGAACGCGATCGGGAACACCTCGTAGGGAGCGTAACTATAGGTCGAGCTCGTCGTGTTGCCGCCGTAGAAATACGGGATGGCGTACACGTCGAACGTACCGCCGGCGTTCTGGATTTGGTCGAAGAACGTCTGGTCATAACTCGTGGTGCTGCCGTAGCCGCTGAAGCGATACATTCCGTCGTAGTACTGCAGCGGAGTGCCAAGCTCACCGGTGATAATACCCGAGAGCTTGCCGGGGTTCGCTGTGGTGAGATTGTTACCGGTGCGCACGACATTCGTAATCGTATTCTTGCGCAGGTGCACATAGTGGCCGAACAAGTTCTTCTCGGGGTCAGGGTCAACATACGATTTGTAGTCAGTGCCGCTGTAACTGCCCTCGTAGGTCCAACCATCGCGGATGGCCTTGCAATTGGTGGTCTCCGGCACGATAGGACGAGTGGCCATCGCTGTCGTGGGCCAGTATTCGACCGAGCCGGAACTGCTACCCAACTCGTTGATGTAACTGTTTGACCATACGGCCACCTTGCCGCCGATGCTGTTGCCCGGCAGCCAGTCGCCGCTCTGGAACTTGGTATAACTGTTGTACTCGGTCACACTGGAGCCGCCGAAGTACACCAGACCGTAGCCGCTGTTGTCGCGGATGAAGCAGAACTCGGGCTTCTCGCCGTTGTTGCGCCACGTGCTCATCCAAATCACCTCAACGGGGTTGGCGAGCTTCTTGGTGGTGCTCGTGCTGGTCTCCTCGTTCATCTCCTTGATGTTTGCCCAATAGTTGCCGGTCATGCCGCGCTCGGCAAACGTGCGAACCGTGAAAGCGCGCATACGCACCGTGCTCTCCAAGTCGCCCACATAGGCGATGGCGCTGAACACGTAGGTGTAACCGGGCTTCAAGTCAATCGGAGCGCTATAGAGCTTGCCAGTCGTGCGTGTCGGGGCCGCGGGCTCCGGATAGGGCTGCGTGCCGTCGTAGGTCGCGTCGTCGGTCAGCGTCTCGGTGTAAGTGTAGTAGATCTTGGCGTTGGGGCTCACGTCGAAGATCTCGACACTCACGTCACCCTCGTTGTCGCCGGTGAAGTGGTCACCGTAGAGGTACGTGCTGCCGTTCATGTAGTCGCCGGGATAGGGCGAATACAACGGCTCCTGAACGCCGATCTTGTACTCGTGCGTCTTCTCGTAAGTCTTGCCCTCGGAGCCCGTGCGGCTGTCCTCCGCGAGGACGTAGAGCGTGGCATCCTGGTCAATCGTGATCGGACCGGTATAGGTGCCGCCGCTCACGTTCACGTGAGTGGCATCGGGACTGGCCCACGTCAGGCTGTAGAGAATCGTCACCGCGCCGATGCTGTTCTGAGGCGTCAGCGTCACGTCCTTGCTGTAGAGGTACGTGCCGCCGGCAGGCGAGAACACCACATCGAGGTTAGCAGCCGTCAGAGTGTAGGTCGTCGACGTCGTCGCGCCGGCAACCCATGTGCCGGTCGAGTTCAGGTTCACACTCGCGCCGCTGTACGCGCCGGTGAACGTGCCGCCGTAGAAGTTGGTCAGCGTCACCGAACGAAGCGTCTGCACGTCGCCGTTCTCAACCAGAATGTCGATATACGGCGCGTTGGTCGGGTCATACAGCGTCCAGCCCGTGCTGGTCACCGTGCCGTCGCTGCCGAAGGCAAACGCCGGCGCGCTCGAGTCGAGCGTGTACCAGATCTGCGTCGTCCACGACGTGCCGTTGTGCGATGACTTGGTGGTCGTGCTCAGGCGCGTCTGCTGGTCGCCGTCATACGAGCCGCCGGCCAACGACGGTGTCGCCGCGGCGGGCTCGAAGTAGATTTCACCCGTGATGGGGTCGCCGGCGATGTCGTTGATGACCGGGATGATGGTCAGCTCAACGTCGCTGTCGAGGAAGATGAACTTGTCACCGCTGGTGGGCGTCGCCACCTCGGCGCTGGCCATCGTCGGCGTCGTGCCGTCGAGAGTGTAGAAGAAGCGGCAGTTGGCGCGGCCGTAGGCGTTGCGGTCGGCAAGCGAGCAGATGGGATAGATGAACACCGGGTTGTTGTAGATTGTGTCGCCCGTTGCCCAGTTGTCGCCACACGGCTTGGTGTGCCACTCGGGCTTGATGCAGGTGAACGTCGCCGTCACCATGTCGCTGTCGTCCATGCCGTCCTTGGTGGCGCGCGCCTTCACCTCCACGGTGCCGCCCAGGGCCGTCTGCGGCAGGGCGAACGGCTCGTCATATTCAACCCACGTCGTGCCGCCGTCGAGGCTGTACTCGATGGTCGCGCCGGTAGTGGCGCACGCCAGCGTCACCTCGTCGGTGCCGATAAAGTTGTATAGGCCGATGTGCTGGCCGGCAGCACCGGTGATGCTCGGCTTCTTCACCTTGTTGCTGTCGTGCAGCTTGTAGATGTAGGTCGCGCCCTGCGAACCGCTATACAGCTTGAAGCGCGGTGAACTGTTGTTGAAACTGAACACATTCGAGCCGTAGGTAATCGTTGCGCGGCTGTTATCGCCCAGGGCAATCGAAGCATAGGACGGCGTGGTGCCAATCGTCAGCGTCGTGCCGCTCGAGTTGTAGAGGTAGCCGTCGGCCGTGTGGATGGCCCACTTGCCGGCATCGTCGCCGGTGCCGGCCACAAAGTCGACAATTGCCATCGACGACGACGAACTGATGATGCCCGGAGGTGTCTCGCTCGAGGTCGCATAGGTCTCTGAAGTGAGTGTAATGGCATTCAGATAGGAACTGGAGATTGTCGTGCCCATCACAGACGTGGGGGTCGGAGCCGAAGCGGCCGCGCCACCGACGATGAGGTAGGTGTCGCCCGCGGTGATGTCGTTCACGTCGGTGAGCAGCTCATACTCGTCGCCGGCGAAGTAACCCACACGAATCGTCACATCCTTGGCGGGCATGTTGAACGAATAGACGCCCTCGGTAGGCGTAATCGCAGTCTGAACGGTGGCGTCGTTGTTCTGGTACTCATAGAACACGTTGGTGATCGTGTAGCCGGCAATCGGAGTGACGGTGAAGCTAATTGCCTGACCGCTCACCGCCGTGGCCGGCACGCCGGTCACCTGGCCGTTGGCGCTCACCACGGTGAGGCTGAACGGCTTCTTCTCAAACACTGCCGTCACCGTCGTCGGTGTAGCCGGCATGTCGAAGTACTTGTTCGCGGTGATGTCGCGGCTGCCGCTGGCCCACTCATACGTCAGGCTCTGCAGCTGATAGGCGTCATCGGGAGTGACGGTAACATTGACACGGGCTCCCTCCACAGCGCTCGCCGGACCGGTAGCCGTACCGCCGGCGGTGCCCGTAGTCGGGTTCTCGCCATTGTTGTCGAGGTACGTGTTCACGTAGGTGATTGCGATGCTCTCGGCCCACGTCGGGGTCACCGTCACGTTGCTCGCGGGCATGGTGAAGGTGTAGGTGCCGTCACCGTTGTCGGTGACCGCCGCACTCGGGCTCACGCTGATGCTCGTGCAGGCATAGCCCGTGTCGCCCGTCGCTGTCACCGTGATCACGTCACCCTCATTCGCGTCAGCCGGACCGCTCAATGAGCCACCCGTCACCGTCGCATAATCGATCGTGTAGTCACCGGCCGCCACCTCTTTGTAGAGTTGGACAGGGTTTCCATTTGTTGTAGAAGTCTTATAAGTACGGAAGTCATGACCGCCTGTGGCATCATACTCACGGATGAAACGGTCATCTGTTCCGTCATTGGCTACAATAACCGCATTGTTGCCATCAAAGGTGATACTCCAATTTTGTGACTCGGAAGTAGCACGTAATCCATTGTTATCTGCCGTCAAAGTCAGATACAAGTCACCGCTACCGGTAGCGTTGGTATACTTGAATGTATAGCCTGCGCCCAAAGTGAAGATACCTACTCCATGACCGATTGGCAACGTTGTAGTATTACCGTCCAACGTAATCGAAGCACCCAACTTAACAGCAGTATTGCTGTTGGTAGTGTTCGGAATTGCAATCGGGTCTGTCTCATAGACGATAATATATTTCTTGCCAATCTCGAGGTCGCTCGTGCTGGTGATGCGCTGGAACTTGTTCGAGTTCGTGGCTTTGCTGACGGTGTAGGTGGCCGTGCCGGTGACGGCGATGTTGCCGATGTAGGCCTTGCCGTAGAGCGTCTTGCTGCCCTCGTCGGCGTTGACGAACTCGTAACTGGCATTCCACGTCGAACCGTTGTCGTCGTTCACACCCACCGTCACAGTCGCGTTGGCGTCGATGGCCGCAATCAGCGACGACAGCGTGCTGCTCACACTCACCGTGCTGCCCGTCTCAACGCTCGAGCCGCTCGCCGGCGAGAACGTCAGCGTGGGGTCGTGCTTGGTGAAGGCGATGGTCGACTTGTCGCCGGCAATCGTGATCGTGTAGATGCCCGGGGCAATGGCAAACTCATTGCCGTCGCTGCCGTTCCACGTCAAGGCGGTCGCTGTGCCGCTGGTGTTTTGCACGCTCCAATTGCCGCTCGAGGTGGGCCACGTCGCGGTGCCATCGACAAACAGATAGAAGAAGTTACTGCTCTCGGTGGCGAAGAACACGTCAAGGGTGTAGGTGTCCGTACCGCTGTTGTAGGTGAACTGCGGTCCGACGTTGGTATTCACCCAGTCCGAGGTGCTGGTCGTATTGTAACGGCCGGCAAGCTTGATTGTCGGACGGTAGTTGGTGAAGTTACTGGTGATGGTCACGTTGCTCGCCGGCATGGTGAACGTCACGAGGTTGCCGCTGCCGAACGTGAACGACACGTCGTTGTCGTTGGCATCCTTGATGGAGATGTTCTCCTGCAGGATCTGGTAGCCGTTGTTGGTGTTGGCGTTGAACGTCACCACGTCGCCATACTTCGCGCCCCAAACGTTGCCAACGGTACTCACGCCGGTGAAGTTGGCGTGTGAGCCGCCGGTCCAATTGCTGTCAGCAACGCCATTGAGTTTGGCCTGATTGGTGATGCTGTACTGCACCTTGGTGAAGGTGGCGCCAACCTCAAGGTCGCCGGTGGTGAGGGCGTAAGTGTAGGTAGAGACGCCGTTGGTGGTTGTCCAACCGGTGGTGACGGCTGTGCCGTTGTTGAAGGTTAGCGAAGCCAACTCATAGCCGGTGTCGGGCGTCGCCGTCACGGTGATGTTCTCGTTGCCGTCGCTCGACGTGGGCGACACCTCCACGGTACCGTTAGTGATGCCGCTGGCCACCGAGATCGTGTAAGCCTTGGCAGCAACAGTCTCGAACTTCACCTCATCGAGGAAGAAACGTGAATTACTCGCCGCATTTCCCTGCCAAGTGATATTCAATGTCGTTGAGCTCGTCTTGACATAAACAGTATATGTTGTCCAGGCACTGTTTGCCATAGTCACTGACGATACCGAATTTGTGCATGCCTCTTCCAAATAAAGACTACCACCGGTAGCCGAAATAGGCAGATTGGTGGCATCGTTAGTACCCCATGCAGCGGCCTTGAAGGTTAACTTATAGACCGTGTTGTTTGCCACAGCGATATCTGGCGTTGTTGCAACGCCTTTTTTAGAACTAGTACCAAACTTGGCACAAGCCGATGCACCTCCGGCATTCTCAACTGTCCAACCGGAATTATCTGCTGTAAGAGTAGCGGATGCAATAGAACCGCTCCAATTACCATCGTTACCACCGGTACCGGACGTGCCGGACCAGGTCTCCTCAAAGATCGTGTTACTCACGGAGAACGTGGCGGTCACGTTGACGGCCTCGGCGGGCATCGTGAATTTGCCGTTGGTCACGGTGACGGGGTCGCCGCTAGTGGCGCCGGTCACGGTGATGGCATCGAGGGCGTAGCCTGTTGACGGCGTTGCCGTGACAGTAACCTCGTCGCCGGCGAAGGCGTTTGCCACATCGGTAGAGACCGTGCCGCCGGTGAGACCCGAGGCGCACGTAATGCCATACTGGGTCGCCACGATGAAGTTTGCCGAGGTGACCAAACTGTTGTTAGTGCCGTCAGACGCGATGGCCTTGTAGTAGTATGTGCCGTCAGACGTGATGCTGATGGCACCAGTGTATGCCGTCGAGTTCGTGTCGGGGTCGGAAGGCGTTGTCGAACCGTACGTGTAATAGAACGAATTGCCGCTGTCGCCGGTGATAGTCAACGACACCGGATTGGCAAACTTTGTACCATTAGTAAACGTCTCGCCACCAATCTTAAACGTCGGCGCCGTCACCGACGAGCCGCCACCGGAAGTCTCGTAGGTGACAACGATAGCATCTGATGCTGCTAATTTATTGGTACCGGAGGCGGCTTTGCCATTTTGATAGAAAGCAAAATAAGTGAAGTTATCAGTAGAACCAGGTGTCCATGTCAAGGTTTTTGCAGTACTGTTCCATGTACCGGCTGTTCCACCCGTTGTTGCCGTAACTTCAGATGTGCCGCCTAAAAACATCAATTTAGACGCATCTGTAACTGACAAAGCAGAGAAAGTGATAACAACCTGCGTAATTCTTCCAGAAAACGCACTTGTGTTATAGAATCTAAACTCACTTTCTGCACTACTTTGATTCGTTTTAATCTGCAGTGAGCTTGGGTTCCATTGATTCATTTTCCAAGATACACTATTATGTGTAAACTCAGTCAACGTTGTAATGTATGTCGTAGAACTCGACCCTGAAGTCGTAGCATCTGGCGTCATACTATACGTCGCTGTCGCGGCCCAGCCGACGCCGTAGGCCAGCACCAGCAGGGTTAGAAATGTTAGTAATTTTTTCATAAGCATAAATGTTTATAAAATTAATAATTAAGTTGTTACCAATCTTTGTCTCCCGTGAATTCTCGTGAATTCCCGTAAATCTTTTCTCTTGTTCTCCAATTCATGAAGACCCCTCCTGTTCTCTTGTCTAAAAAGTCTCTCTCGTAAATTCACGTAAATTCCCGTAAATCTGTTTTGTTCAATTTGTTAAATTTGTTGACTCTCTCTCGTAAATTCACGTAAATCTTTTTTGTTTCTTCTGTCCTTCTGTCTAAAAATCTCACGTGAATTCCCGTGAGGCAAGTTGCGATTGTCACTTATCAGCCCGGAGGGCGTTATTTCTATAACCCCCCACGCCAGTGGGGGGCGAGGTTGAGAGTTTGTTTGCCTCTGGAAGAGGCCACTATCAATGTCTCTGCATGCGGCCGGGATGTAGGGACGAGGCTTGCCTCGTCCTCCGCCAGGCCCTACATGTCGCGTTCGTTGCCTCTTTCAGAGGCATTATAGGTCGTTCTCCACCCCCCCACTGGCGTGGGGGGTTATATAAATTACGCCCTTCGGGCTTACTCCAAATTCATCAGTTATAACTGATGAATTTATATCCGCTTCACTAACAGGCGATTGCAATTCATCAGTCGCGACTGACGAATTTAGCGGTTCGTTATTCCACGCTTCATAAAAGAGGCGCATGAGCCTCATGTTGGTAGCCGAGAAGCCGCGCAGGCCGGGCATGAGCGACTGCAACTGACGACTGATTTGGCCTATGGCATCCTGCCCCCACACACCGCGACGGGTGTTGAGCGACAGATAGCACCCCACGTTATAGTACAACGTGAGTTGGCGGGCGTTGACACCCACGGCTGCGGCGTACTGCTCGGCGACGAGGGCGTCGCTGATTGCCGTGGCCGCGTTGCGGTATGTCGTCAATGTCTGTGCCATATTACCCAAAAACATTCTCAATCTTTTATCTCCCGTGAATTTTCGTGAATTCCCGTGAATAATAATTCGTTAAATTCGTGTAATTCGCGGTTTTATCTCTCGTAAATTCACGTAAATTCACGTAAATTTTCTTTTGTTTCTTCTATCCTTCTGTCTAAAGATCTCCCGTGAATTCCCGTGAATTTTCGTGAACCGTTTTTGTTCATTCTGTCTAAAACCCTACCGAAATTTTCGTGATGCCTTCCCCGGATTTTTGCGAGCATCGGACAACAAGGTGTAGAACGACTCGCCTCGATACGGGAGAGGCGGCCGTGAAGCGCTATTCTAACTATTATTCAATCGGTAAACCATCTTTTTCGAGTGAATAATTAACGGCAAAGTTAAACATTTTTTCACACTCCGCAATAAAATTTTCACTTTTTCCGTCTTAAAAAATGTTAAATCTCCCACTCACTCTTCCAATCTGCAATCCACAGCCCCCACATAACTCACAAAAATCCATCTCACGCAAACCTCCCGTGAATTCCCGTAAATTCTCTCTCGTCTATTTTCGTCTATCTACGTCTATTTTGTTTCTTCTGTCCTTCTGTCTAAAAGTCTCCCGTGAATTAACGTGAATTCCCGTGAATCTGTTTTGTTCAATTTGTTAAATTTGTTGACTCTCTCTCGTAAATTCACGTAAATTCCCGTAAATCTTTTTTGTTTCTTCTGCGCCTTCTGTATGAAAGCCCTCTCTTGTTCTCTACCCACAAAGAACTCTCTTGTTCTCTTGTCTTTAACCTCCAGAGATGCCGGAGAGGCTACGGGTAGAGGCGGCGGGAAGAGGTGGTCGGAGACCACCACGTCATCGGAGATGACGACCTGCAAGGAACCCCATGGCGGGCATCCTCGGAGAGGTGCCCAGCGTGGGGTGAGTGACCCGCCGCCGCCTCACCGGTCCTCGGAGAGGGCCACGACAGCGCCCGGCAGGTGGCCCTCGCCGAGGACC
>JAFTDD010000047.1 GCA_017454355.1 Muribaculaceae bacterium | reverse complement strand
GTGAATTTCCGTGAACTTTCGTGAAATATTTTTATGATGAAAAACAGTGAATAATCTCAATTTTGAAACATAAAAGTATTCACGGGAATTCACGTTAATTCACGGGAGATATAAAGATAAAAATAGACGTAAATAGACGTAAATAGACGCGAGGTTGGATTGCATCCCGTGAATTTCCGTGAACTTTCGTGAAATATTTTTATGATGAAAAACAGTGAATAATCTCAATTTTGAAACATAAAAGTATTCACGGGAATTCACGTTAATTCACGGGAGATATGCAAACGATTGCGGTCGTTTTCTCATAATTAAATAATAATGTCGTGGCTCGGGTTGATGATAAATTTGTAATTTTGTTTGCTGACTACCGACAAACAATTAACAACCATTATAGTATTAACTGATGAAAAAGATTTGGACGTTACTCATCGCCGCGTGGATGGCGATGCCGGCGCTCGCGGCCGGATGGCCCGCCAACTATGCGGGTGTGATGTTACAAGGTTTTTATTGGGACAGTTACGACGACACCAAGTGGGCGACACTTGAGAGCAACGCCGACGAACTGGGAGACCTGTTTGACCTGATTTGGATCCCCAACTCGGGCAGTTGCGACGCCAGTGGCACGAGCCAGCAGATGGGCTACGCCCCCGTCTATTGGCTGCGCCACAACTCGTGCTTCGGCAACGAGATGCAACTGCGCAGCATGATTGAGACTTACCGCGCCAAGGGCACCGGCATCCTGATGGACCTCGTGCTCAACCACAAGAGCGGCGTCAGGGACTGGGTCGACTTCCCCGACGAGACGGTCACCGGCAAGAACACCGGCAAGACCTATCAGGTGACGTGGGACAACGAGAAGTACTCGCAAATCTGCAACGACGACGAGTGTAACTTCAACGGCTACAAGACCACCGGTGCTGCCGACGAGGGCGAGAAGTTTGACGGCTCGCGCGACCTCGACCACACCAACGCCACAACCCAGGCCAACGTGATCACCTATATGGACTTCCTGCTCAATGAGTTGGGCTTCAGTGGTTTCCGTTTGGATATGACCAAGGGTTACGCGGGCTACTACACCGGCATCTATAACAACGCGACCCACCCGACGTTCAGCGTGGGCGAGTATTGGGACGGCAACGCCGACGTACTGCGCGGCTGGCTCAATGACACCCACCAGTGGCGCGACGACATCAGCGAGGTGCAGAGTGCGACGTTTGACTTTGCCCTCAAGTATCGTATCAACGAGGCATGCAGCGGCTCGTGGAGCGCGCTCAACGATAAGGGCCTCTGCGCCGACCCGACCTACAACCGCTACGCCGTCACCTTTGTCGACAACCACGACACCTCGCGCGACGACTGGAACAAGTGTGGCAGCAATATCGCCGCGGCAAACGCCATCATCCTCGTGCTGCCCGGCACGCCCTGCGTGTTCCTGAAGCACTACCAGACCTACAAGCGCGAAATCAGCAACATGATACGCGGTCGCCGCGCCGCCGGCATCCACAACCAGAGCGAGATTACCGTCCAGCAGGAGAGCAACGGCGGCTATATCATCGAGACCCAGGGCAAGTTCGGCAAGGCTTACCTGCAGGTGGGCAACGCCGTGAACAACGGTACGCCCAGCGGCTTCCAACTCGTACAGAGCGGCACCGCATACAAATACTTTGTCAGCGAAGGCCTTGACTGGCGCAACAGCACCAAGCAGGGCGGCAACATCGGCGGTGGCGGCACCATTGACCCCACGCCCGACCCATCCAAACTCACTATCTACGTGCAGCCCAGCGACCCCAGCGGCAGTTATTTCTACGCGTGGGACGACAGCGAGACACAACTCATGGGCGCATGGCCCGGCACGATGATTGGCAGCTTGGGCCGCACCGAGGTCGCCGGCAGCGTGTGGTATTACAAGACCTTTGACGTGAGCAAGGTGAACATCATCTTCAACAACGGCAACGGTGGCGACGGCAACCAGACCGAGGACATCAAGGGCCTGACGAGCAGCGCCTTCTTCACCTATAGCGGCGGCGGCAACTACAAGAACGTCACCAACGAGGTGGCCGGTTACATCGACTACCAGATTCCCGACATCGCCCCGCGCATGGAGGGACACGTGTACGCCTACCTCGAGACCAACGACTACGCCACGCCGAGCGTCTACACCTGGAACGCCCTCAAGGGCAACAAGGAGTACAGCGGCTCGTGGCCCGGCACCAAGATGACAAGCGTGGGCACCGCGCCCAACGGCAAGAAGGTGTGGCTGTGGGACGGCGGCACCGACCAGAGCGACATGCCCGACCACATCATCTTTAACGACAGCAAGACGAGCAACGCCGCCCAGACGGCCGACCTCACCTTTGTCAACGGCGGCTACTACACCCTGATGGGCACCGTGGGCTGCCTTGAACCGACCGAGAAGCCGGAGCCGACCCATGACACCGTCTATATCATGGGCTCGGTGAACGGCAACGGTTGGGCTCCCAATGTGGGCTATGAGATGGCCACAGAGGACGGCATCGTCCACACTGCCGGTGTGACGATCACCGACGCCGTGGGCTACTTCTCGTTCTCCACCAAGTTGGCCGAGACCGCCGGTGAGGCCGCTTGGGACGACATCGCCATGTACCGCTTCGGTGCCCTCAGCGACGACCCGGAGGCCGAGAACCGTCCGATTCTCGCAAGCGAACTCGGCACCGCCCTCCCGCTGAGCGCCGACGGCTATGCCCTCGCCTTCGGTCTGGGTCGCGGCACCTATGAGTTCACCATCGACCTCAAGGCGCGCACCCTCACCGTCACCGGCAGCGGCACCCCGATTCCGGAACCCACCGGCGATGTCTATATTCTCGGCGAGGTGAACGGCAACACTTGGGCTCCCAATGTGGGCTACCAGATGACCAAGGGCGACAACAACATCTACACCGCCACCATCGAGTGCAAGGGCGAGAACTCCGGCGTGAGTTACTTCTCGTTCACCAAGGTGCTCGCCGAGACGGCCGAGGATTGGGACGGCATAGGCGCCTACCGCTTCGGCGCCGTTAGCGAAGATCCGGAAGCCGAAAACTTCCCCGTGACCGAGGAGATGCTCGGCACGCCCATCGCCGTCAGCGCTGACGGCAGCGCGCTGGCCTTCGGTATCGCCGCCGGCACCTACGACCTGTCGCTCGACCTGGTGGCGCGCACCCTCACCATCGTCTCTAGTGGTACTCCCATCCCGCAACCCGAGACCGACGTCTACATCATGGGCGAGGTGAACGGCAACGGCTGGGCTCCCAACGTGGGCTACAAGATGACGGCCAAGGGCGACAACGTGTTTGAGGCCGATGTGACCACCACGGGCAACGGTTCGGGCACGAGTTACTTCTCGTTCACCACCAAACTCGCCGGCACCGCCACCGACTGGGACGGCATCACGCCCTACCGCTTCGGTGCCGTGAGCGATGACCCGGAGGCCGAGAACCGTCCGATTCTCGCCACAGAGCTCGGCAGCACCCTCACCCTCAGCGGTGACGGCAGCGCGCTCGCCTTTGGCATCGCCGACGGCAGTTACCACTTCGTGGTCAACCGTGCCGCGCGCACCCTCGTGGTGACCGCCGGCAGTGGTGCCGACCCGATGGACATCAACAATGACGGCAAGGTGGACGTCGGCGACGTGAACGCTGTGCTCGCCGCCATCCTCGCCGGCGACAAGGACACCGCCCTCGACGTCAACCACGACGGTAGCGTCGACGTCGGCGACGTCAACGCCATCCTCGACTCCATCCTCAGCAAGTGAGCCCCGGCAGCATGTGGCTTGTAGCATGTAGCATGTAGGGCCTGGCCTTGGCCTGGCCGCCCTACAACGAGGAGCCACAAGCAACGACACGCATGAGCCCCGTCAGGGGCGACAGTTCATAGGCGGTGGCGCCAGCCCCCGTGACTATCGCGAGAGTTTTTCTCAATCCAAGCCCCGTAGGTGGCGACAGATCCATTCGGAGGCTGTCGCTCCTACGGGGCTTGAATTGCGCGGTAACCATCTCTATCACGGGCGCTTGCGCCCCCGCCTATGGGCTGCCGCCCCTGACGGGGCTTTCATGTAATAATTGAAGAGAATGTAGGGACACAATTCATTGTGTCCACCTGCCTCATGGGGTGGACACAATAAATTGTGTCCCTACATTCAAAACTATTCAATAAGGCTACTCCTCGACGTGTTTTCTATATCAAACACTTTCCCTGCAAATCTGTTTGACATAGAAAACACTTTTGCGCTAAATCTGTTTGATATGTCAAACAAATTTAGTACCTTTGTGGCGTAATTCAACGATTGCGATTATTATGGAAGCACTGAAAAGACGACACATCAACAGATTAAAAGACACTTCGCTTGATTTCGTGAGAACGTCAATGTCAACCATCAATTGGGACGACCGCTTGATTCTGATCAAGGGACAGCGGGGCGTGGGCAAGACAACGTTGATGCTGCAACGCATTAAGCGGCAATTTGGCGACACAGACACGACTAACGTGCTGTATGTCTCGCTCGATGACATCTACTTCGCCACGCATGGCCTGCTTGACTTTATTGAGCAGTTCCACGCGATGGGTGGCAGTTGGCTGTTTATCGACGAGGTGCACAAATATCCCACGTGGAGCCGTGAGGTCAAGAACGCTTACGATGAGTTCCGTGACTTGCACATCGTGTTGAGCGGCTCCTCGCTAATCGATATCAACAAGGGCGAGGCAGACTTGTCGCGGCGATGTATCAGTTATAATATGCAAGGACTATCGCTGCGCGAATACCTTGAGATGTCTCTCCACATTCATTTTGATGTAGTGACACTTGACGATGTGCTGCAGCGGCCTAACGAGATTTGCGGTGAGGTAAACCGGGAATTGCGGCCATTGGCTCTGTATAACCAATACATCCGGCTGGGATATTATCCATACTTGATTGAAGGATATTCATCTTATTATCCTCGCATCGTGAATGTGGTTAACATGCTAATCGAGAGCGAGCTGCCACAACTGCGGCAACTTGATGTGGGCAGTATCCGTAAGATTAAGGCGCTGCTCGCGATTCTCGCCGCCGGCCTGCCGATGCAGGTTGACAGCGTCAAGTTGGCTTCAATGGCCGGCATTGCCCGCACCACGTTGCTGCAGTATCTGCAATATCTGCACGAGGCGCGGCTGATAAATCTGCTTTATAGCGACATAGCGTCAGTCAAGAAGATGCAGAAGCCGGACAAAATCCTCATTGAGAACACCAACCTGCTGTATGCGCTCTGTGACGAAGTGAATGTGGGCACGATGCGTGAAGTGTTCGCCGTCAACCAGTTGTCGGCGTCCCACCGTGTGGAATATAGCAAGAGTGCCGCCGACCTGCTCGTTGACGGCACGGTTACCATTGAGGTTGGCGGCGCGTCCAAGACCAAACGTCAACTATCCGGCGTGAGCAACGGCTTCATCGCGTCCGACAACATCGAGTACGCCACCGGCAACCGCATCCCCCTGTGGCTCTTCGGCTTCCTCTACTGAAGCCGGCGTAGCACGTAGCATGTAGCATGTAGCATGTAGCATGTAGCACGTAGCATGTAGCATGTAGCATGTAGGGCCTAGCCTTGGCCTGGCCTCCCCACGACGAGGAGCCGCAAGCAACGACACGCATGAGCCCCGTCAGGGGCGACAGTTCCTAGGCGGGGGCGCCAGCCCCCGTAAACAGGAAACATTTTATCATCAATGAGCCCCGTCAGGGGCGACAGTTCATAGGCGGGGGCGCCAGC
>JAFTDD010000046.1 GCA_017454355.1 Muribaculaceae bacterium | reverse complement strand
AATTTGCGTAAATTGTCGTAAATATTTTATTCACAGAATATTATCACCCAAATTAAATTTACGTAGATTTACGAAAATTTACGAGATACAATATTTTTTCGGAAATTTTCGAGAATTTTCGAGAGATAAATATCGAGTTGCGAAATTTAGGTGAAATAAAATATTTTACGGAAATTCACGAAAATTCACGGGATATAAATTTCATAAATCATTTGGCCTCTTCCTTGTCGTCGGGTGTGTCGACGGGGCGGTCAATCTCTTCCTTGACATCGTTGAGGCCCTTTTTGAAGCCACGCACACCTTTGCCGAGGCCCTGCATCAACTCCGGCAGTTTCTTGCCGCCAAACAGCAGCAGCACGATAAACCCGATGAGCAACAGTTCGCCAGTGCCTAAGTTTCCGAATAATCCGAGTATCATAGTCGTTAGTCGTTAGTTATTAGTCGTTAGTTTAGAACTCTTAGAATTCTTAGAACTCTTAGAACTCTTAGAACTCTTAGAATTCTTAGAACTCTTAGTTATCTTAGTTACTTATTTCAAGACTGTGTTGAAGACGGCGCGGTGGTGGTCAAAGAGGCGCAGCACGGCATCGAGGCCGGTCAACTCGGTCACAAACGCCGTCTGCTCCACCCGTCGGAAGAAGTCGCCGGAGTCGGCCGGCACCGTCTTGATCACGCGGCCGTTCTCACCGAGGTAGACGCGCAGCGAGTGCTCGGTGGAAGTGTCATCGTTAAACTGCAATTTCACCAGCGCGAACATCGGCGCGCCCGTTTCGGCATCGTATAGCAGTTCAATGTAATGGTTATAGGAGCCCATGGCGTGGCTGAGGGTGCCCTGCACAAAGTAGAGCACGCGCGGATGCTCGCCGGTGTCGTCGGCGGGCGCCTCACCGATAAAGTGATAGGTCATAGTGCTCTCGCTCAGGCCCATGCCGGCCCGGTTGTCGGCAAAGGTCACCGTCATTTCGTCAAACGGTTGGTCTTCAAACGGTTTATTGGCCATTATCGCCAAGCGCGCGTCGTAGGCCTGCCGTATCTGCGCCAAACGTCGCTCCACCGCGTTGCCGGCCGTCGCCGTCAACGCCATCGCCGCCACCATCAACATCAATATCCGTCTCATAACTCAATTAAGATTTGTCGCCACAAGATTGTGAAGATTGTTTAGAAATGAGTTTTGATTTCTTGGGTGCAAAGTAACAAAAAAATAGCGACATCTGCAAATTAGCATGTAGCATGTAGCACGTAGCTTGTAGCTTGGGGACGGTTCTTGTGTTTCACCGCTTGCGGCTGAAACACAAGAACCGTCCCCGTGTCAAGAACCGTCCCCATGTCGCCCCTGACGGGGCTACCTCATCGAACGGCGACCTTAACGCCGGCCACGACATAGACGCCCGGCTCGAGCGCGATGCGGCTCTCGCCGGCATCGACGTCGGCCAAGACGACCAGACGGCCACTCACGTCATACACGGCCAGTTGCGTTGCCTCGGGCGACTGCACGCAGATGGAACCCTGCTCGCCGCGCACACTCAGCGCGTCGGCGCTCAGGTCAACGACTGCCGTCGGCGTGCTCGTCGACTCCCAGTTCACGCCCAGGCTCACGGTGGGCACCTTGGTGTTGCCGGTGGCGTAGGTGTAACCCACGGCGTCGTCGCTGTCGCCAAGCGGCACGATGGTGCCGTAGATATTGTCGGCATCCAACATCGACGGGTCGGCGGTGCTGGCCACGCGGTTCTGACGTCTGCCGGCCACCGTGCCGGAGAACGTCGCGTTGGCAATCACAAAGCCGTCGTCGGCCATCGAGTGGGCCGCCCAGCCCGCCTCGAGGCACGTGGCGTCGAGTATCGACAGCGTATTATACTCTGCCGCATCCTCGCTGTTATCCAACTGGAAGAAGTAGAGCGTCACCGGCTCACCGCCCTTATCCTGAACGTAGGTCACCGAGTTGGCCTTGATGGTGCGGCTGTTGCCCTCGGCGTTCACATCAACAATCATATTGCCGGCACCGCTCAGGTCGATGGCGCAGATGTGGTTATCGCTGAAGTCGAGGTTCATCAGATTGGGAGCCGTGCCGATGTCTAACTTGAACATGCCGTTATGGTCGACAGCGACATTCATGATCGCCTCGCTGGGGATTTCCAACTCCTCAATATTGTTGGTGCTCGCATAGAGGTCAACCAATGCCGGGTTGAGACTCAGGTCGAGTTCCTCGATGGCGTTGTTCTGGCAGTTGAGCGTCTTCAGCGCGGGATAGCCGGTCACGTCGAGGTCACTCAGGCTGGTGTTGTAGCCACACATCAGCGTCTCGAGGATTTCGGGCTTGTCGAGCGAGGGCACCTCGGTGAGGCCCACGCAATTCATCATCTTGAGCGACTTAACCTTCTGGCTGCCGGTAAGGTCGACGCTGGTCAGTTTCTGGCAATAGTTCACGTTCACCTCGGTGAGGTCGCCGCAGTTCTTGGCGCTGAGGGTCTCGAGGTCAGGCGTGCGGCAGTCGGTGAGCGCGTCGCCGTTGCGCAGGTTGATGCCGGCTGTGTTGCTCGCGTTGAGACCCTGCAGCGGGTTGCCGTCCACGATGAGCGTCTTGATGGCCGCCGTCTCGCAGGCCGAGGCGACGCCCACCTCGCTGAAGCCGCTGTTCGACACGTCGAAGTACTCGATCGAGTTGCTGTTGCCGTTCACGTTGGCGTGCAGGTTGATGTTGCCGTAGTTGGCGCCGTTGTCACGCATGATGTAACTCTGGCCGTTCATCCGCTGTGCCTCCACGTGCTTGAGTTTGGTGTTAGCGGCAAGACCCAGCGAGTTCATGCCGTTGTCGTTACAGATGAACGTCTCGAGGTTGGGTGTCTCGTGGATGTAGACATATCCGCCGCGGCTGCTGTAGGACGCCTCGCACGAGATGGCGGTGAGCGCCGTCTCGTGGATGGCCGTGCGGCTGATGTCGAGCCACTCCAGGTTCTTGTTGGCCATCAGGTTGAGCGAGTAGAGGCCGCCGTGGACATTGTCGGTGTGCTTATACAGCATCAGTCCGAGTTGGTTGCTCGTGTCCTTGTCGCGGATATTGCGCGTCTCGAGGCCGTACTGCTCCGGGTCATGGCAGTCGCTCAGGTCAAGATGCTTCAACGCCGGATTGAAGAACACGCACACGCTGTCCAACTTCTGGTTGCCGCTCAGGTCGAGCCACTCGAGCGCGGCCAGGTCGCTGATGTGGTTGTAAGAAGTCTGGGCGGCCTTTGAGGCGCGCGACACGGTGTAGGTGTGCCCATCCTCGTCGGTGTAGGTGTAACTCGCCACATAGGGGAACGCCTTGCCGTTGCGGAAGTCAGTGAACTTGTTGTTGCGCGCCTCCAGTTTGGTCAGCGTGTTTGCCATGCCGGCCAGCGAACTATTGGCGCCGATGGTCGTGAACTCATTGTTGCTCAGGTTCAACTCGGTCAGGGCGAGATTGCTGATGTTGAGCATTCCGGTAGAGAGCGTGGTGCCCGTGCCGGTGCTCACAAACGCGTTGCCGCTCACGTCGAGCGTCGTCAGCCCCGTGCAGCCTTGCAGCAGCATCGAGTTGAGGCTGTTGTTCTTGGCGTCGAGCGAGGTGATGCCGGTGTTGGAACTCAGGTCGATTTGCTCCAGTTGCGTGCCGCTGAGCGACAACGCGCCGCTGAAGGCGTTGCTACCCGCGTACAGCGTCTTGAGAGCCGGGAAGTTGCTCACGCCGGCGAGGCTGGTCAGGCCGCTGCCGTTGATGCGCAGCGTCACCAGCGACGCGTTGCTGACGCCGCTCAGCGACGAGATATTGTTGCGGCTGATGTCGAGGTCGGTCACCGCGCAGTCCTGCACATTGAGGAAGTTGATGTTCGAGAACTCGTTGTCGCTCACATCGAGCGTCGCCAACCTGGTGCAGCCGCTGATGTCGAGGCTCGTGAGCGCGTTGCCGCCGAGTTGCGCCTCGGTCACCTTGTCGTTGTCGGCGATGTTAAGCGTAGTGAGCGCGGGGAAGCCGCTCACCACCACGGGGCTGACGCTGATGTCGCAGTCGCTGAAGTCTAACGACGTGAGGTGCTGATGATTTGAGCCGGTCAACGTCGAGCGCTGCGTCAGCCACGAGAATGCGGCGCAGCCATGCACGTCGAGCGACTCCAGATTGGGCGCGTTGGCGATGTCGTGGACGATGCTCAGCGTGCCGTTGCCGCTCAGGTCGAGCGTCTTCAAGGCGTTGAAGCCGCTCGGAATCGTGAACGACGGGTCAGTGTTCTCGGCAGCGAGCCCCCACGGGTGCTGCGCCAGCGTCAACCGCGTGTCGCCGATGCGGCAGTTTGCCGCCTCGATGGTCTGCAGATTGGTCGCCTCGGCGATATAGATACAACCCAAGCCGCTCTGCAGGTTGGTAGCGTTGTTGTTTACCGCCGTCTTGTGCAGGTATTGGCAGTTATTGATCTTCAACGTCTGCAGGCCAGTCATGCCGCCAAGCATCAGCGCGGTGATGTTGCTGCCGCTCAGGTCGATAGAGGTCACCGTCGGGCAGTTGTTCAACCGCAGACCATAGTTGGAGTTGATTTGCTGGGTGATGGTTGTGGGGAAAGGATTGCTGCCTATCTCCACGCTGCGCAGCGTGGTGTTGACGGGCTCGGGTATCGACGTGAACAGGTTGCCGCTCAAGTCCAGATAGAGGACGTTGCCGGCGTTGGTAAACTCCGTGAGACGGTTGCCGCTCAGGTTGAGCGTGGTGATGTAGGAGCCGTCGGCCTCTACATGGCGCAGGTTATTGTTGCTGGCGTCAAGGGTGGTAATGCGTGAGCCACTGGTGCCCATGTTCTTGATGATGAGTGTGTCAAGCGCGGCATGGCCGGTGAATGAGACAGAGGTGCCGATGGTTGAGGCCTTATTGTTGCTGATGTCAAGGTAGCGCAGTTTCGGGCAGTTAGTGGCCGAAACGTCGGTCAACCGCGTCAGGCCGATGTTGCGATACTCGAGGTGCTCCAGATTTGGAGCGCCTTGCAGCGATGAGCAATATTGCAGGCCGGTGTTGTTGTTCACCTTGAGGGTCTTCAGCGACGCGAGGCCGCCGTTGAGGCTCGCGTAAAGAGACGTGAGCGAGTTGTCGCTCAAGTCAAGATACTCAACATTGACAAGCCTCGACGGGGTGAAACTCACCGAACTCAGGCCGGCGTTACTCAGGTCGATATAACGCAGGTTGGTGAATGTCGCGAAGCCCGAACTCCACCCCGATGGGTTGTTGGCCCACTTGAGAACCTCCAACGAACTCTGTGTCGCCGTCGAGTTGGAAGTCAAGGCCAAGAACCACGTGCTGCCGCAGTCGCTCAGGTCAATCGACTTCAACGCCACGCTCGCGCTCATATACAATGCCTGGTTGGAACTCGATTGGTTGGACGTGAAGCCTTTCAAGCCGCTATTGGCGTGGAAGTCGATGACCTCCAGCGCGCTCAACGCGCTTAGGTCGGCGCCGGGGATGCTGTTCTCGCCGGCGTAGAGTTCCTTGAGGTTGGTGAAGTGGGCGATGCCGCTGAGCGAACTGATGCTCTTGCCGGTCACATCGAGAACTTCGACATCGGAGGCCGTAAACGCTCGGGTAGCATTCTCGTTGTTGCTGTCGAGAGTGATGCCGAGGGCTTCACCAAGGGCCGCGCGGAAGTTGCTGTCCGAGAAGTTACCCGAAGTGATTGCCAACCGGTCGGCAGTGAGCGTCTGCAACGCTTCTAAGGAATAACCGCTCTGGCCCAGTTTCAAGTTGGCCATGTAGCCACGGTCAACGTAAGTGCCCTCGCAACGATCGGCACCGCTATTATCACCATCGCGGTTAAAGATAACGTTGGTTGCTGAAGAACTGAAATCGACACGATAGACATCATAGCCGGCCTCATCGGTGCCAATTTTAGTCATCGCTTGACCGGGCCATGTGGTTGACGCGCCGCCCCACACGTGGGCGTAAACTTGACCCCACCCATAGATATCCACATAGTAAATATAATGCTTGTTACTCTCATAGATAACGTTACTTGGCATCACACCCCACGCCTTGGTGTTGCCGTCATATTCAAAGTAAACGTCACCTGACAGACCCGTATAGTCACCGCTCTGCGCCGTGTTGCTGCCGGCGTTAAAGATAGCCTTCACATCGTCAACGCCGGTGATGGTCTTAGTGTAATAAGTCACACCATTGTGAACTTTTGTTTCACTCATCTGCGTGCCGGGCCAGTCGCCGTTATACTTCACGGCAGTATCGCCATCGCCGGTCCATACGTAGAGGTAGGGCGCGCTCGAGGCCTTGACGTTGATGGTCACGTCGGCGGCCACAGGCAGTGCTGTCGCGACGGCCACCATGGCCGCCACCCACATCTTTACCATTCTTTTACGATTCATAGGTCAATATAGATTGGTTAGTAATTTTCGTGAAATGGTTCAAAATGAATTAAACATGCAAATATACAACTTTTCTCTCAACAAACCGCCATTTTGCAATTTTTTTCCACCAAATTGTAATATTTTATCACAAAACAACACAAAAACCAAGTCTTCTAAGACCTCTCAGATCTCTTAGAATTCTCAGAACTCTTAGAACTCTCAGTTGTCGGTGGCGGAAACGATTTCCGGCTAAAATCATCATCTCTATTTGACATTCCAAGAAAAATCACTAACTTTGCAGGTTAAAACGAAATTATACACCTTTCTTCAAGATACAACACTATGAGATTACAGACTCTCACGATGGCACTTGCCGCGGCACTGAGCCTCCAGGCCGTCAACGTTGCCACCACAGCCGGGCGGTTGCGCGCCGACCTCGACGGCACGACACCGGCTACAATCACCGACCTCGCCGTCGTCGGCACACTCGATGCCCGTGACTTCCGCTTTATTGCCGATTCGATGCCGGCACTCACCTCCCTCAACCTGGGCGGCGTCGACATCGTGCCCTACAAGAACGCCGGCACGCCGACCATCGCCATGCAACACGACTTTGAGGCCGACGCCCTGCCCACCGTGTCACTGATGGCCAAACCGCTCACGTCGCTTGTATTGCCGCAGTCGCTGCGCGTCATCGGCGAGGCGGCTCTGGCGGGCTGCACAAGCCTCAAGACCATCACCCTGCCCGAGACGCTCGACAGCATCGGCCCGTATGCCTTCGCCGGCTGCACCGCGCTCGAGAAGGTTGAGTTGCCGGCCGCCGTCTGTGTCATCGGCGACGGAGCCTTTGCCTACTGCTCGGCGCTCAAGAGCGTCACCGTGAAGAGCGGCAGCCGCCTGCACAGCGTGGGCCGCCACGCGATGGCCGACTGCCCGGCGCTGGCCACCGTCAACCTCGGCAACCGCCTGACGCGCCTCGGCGAGGGAGCGCTCGCCGGCACAGCCATCACCGCGCTCGATATGAGCAAACTAACCGGCCTCACCACCATCGACGGTTGGACGGCCGTCGGCGCGCCGATAAAGGCCGCCGTCCTGCCTCCGGCGGTGGTAAACGTGGGCGACGGCACCCTGTTCAATGCCCGTGAAATCACCACTCTCGAAATTCCGACCACCGTCGAATATATCGGCAACTACGCTATGGCCAATAACCGCGGACTGCAGACCATCGTCACCCGCGCCAAGACCGTGCCCGCCCTGGGCGAAGACGTGTGGTGGATTGTCGACCAGGAGCACGTCACGCTGCGTGTGCCAGCCGGCACCATCGATGATTATAGCAACGCGGCCCAATGGCGCTTCTTTACCATCGTGGAGGACGCTGTCAAGGGCGACGTCAATCAGGACGGTAATGTAGACGTGGGCGACGTCAACGCCGTGCTTTCCATCATCCTCTCCGGTGGCACCGCCGATGCCGACCTGCACGACCGCGCCGACGTCAACAACGACGGCACCATCGACGTGGGCGACGTCAACGCCATCCTCACCATCATCCTGAGAGGTTGAGGGTTGAGCGTTGAGGGTTGAGCCATTTGCTGTTGCAAATGGAAAAAAATGTAGGGCCCGGCCTTGGCCTGGCCGCCTGCGACGACAAGACTATTATCCACGAGCGCGCCAGCGCGAGGCTCAACCATTCAACCCTCAACCTCTCAACCTTTCACTCAACCCCTCAACCTTTCAAAAAAGAATGGGTAAGAACAAACTGAAGAAATTTGCCGAGATGGACACCATGCAGTGTGTCTATCAATTCCCCTACCAAACTCTCGCCGAGGGAGCCTGCCCTTTGCGTGGGCATTGGCGCGAACTCGCCTTCCACAACGACCGGCCGCTCGTGCTCGAGTTGGGCTGCGGCAAGGGAGAGTACGCCGTGGGCTTGGGGCAACGCTTCCCGGAATGTAACTACGTGGGCATAGACGTCAAGGGCGCGCGCATGTGGACCGGCGCAAAGCAAGTCACCGAGATGGGACTGCCTAACGTCGCCTTTCTGCGCACCGACATCGACCTGCTCGACCGCCTGTTCGCTCCCGACGAGGTGGACGAACTGTGGATAACCTTTGCCGACCCGCAGATGAAGAAGGTGAACAAGCGACTCACCGGCACCAGAATGCTGAACGGCTACCGACGCGTGCTGCGCGACGGCGGCCTGGTCAACCTCAAGACCGACAGTCCTTTCCTCTACACCTACACCCGCGAGATGGCACGCCTCAACAACCTGCCCGTGCTCATCGACACCGACGACCTCTATCGCGACGGCGACAGCCTCGACCTGCCCGACGGGCTGCTCGACATCAAAACCTACTACGAGCGCCAGTGGCTCGCGCGCGGCCTCACTATCAAGTACCTGCGCCTCGCGCTCCCCCACCGCGGCGACCTCGCCGAGCCGGACATCGACATCCCTCTCGACACCTACCGCTCTTTCCACCGCAACCAACCGTCTCTATAACATTTCCCCTCAACCCCTCAACTCTCAACCCCTCAACCAAAAATGCAACTATATCCGAAATTGATTACCGACACGCTGACCCTGGTGAGATACCCGGGCAGCGGCAAGAATATCGTCGAACTCAACATGGTGGCCGATGACATCCGCATCAATGGCAACAACGTCACGTTCACCATCGTGTTTGAGCGCGACACCGACCCGTTTATCAAGAGCGTCACCGCCAGCGCCGCCGCCACCCTCAAGGCGAAACTCGGCGCCGAAGCCACCATCAACGTTGGCTATGCCGCGCGCCCCCACGCCGGCCAACAAGCCGACGAGGCGCCCGTGTTACCCGGCGTGAAGAACATCATCGGCGTGAGCAGCGGCAAGGGCGGCGTGGGCAAGAGCACCGTTGCCGTCAATCTCGCTATGGCACTGGCGCAACTGGGCCACAAAGTGGGCCTGCTCGACGCCGACATTTTCGGACCCAGCGTACCCAAGATGATGGGCGTGGAAGACGAGCAACTCTACATGCGGCGCGACGAGGCCACCGGCCGCAACATCATTCTGCCAATCGAGAAGCACGGCGTGAAGTTGCTCTCCATCGGCTTTGTCGTTGACAAAGAGAAAGCCGTGCTCTGGCGCGGCGCCATGGCCAGCAACGCCCTGCGCCAACTCATCACCGAGGCCGACTGGGGCGAACTTGACTACTTCATTATCGACATGCCGCCGGGCACGAGCGACATCCACCTCACCCTGGTGCAGACGCTCGCCATGACCGGCGCCGTGGTCGTCACCACCCCGCAAGACGTCGCTCTGGCCGACGCACGCAAGGGTGTGAATATGTTCCTCGGCGAGCAGGTGAACGTGCCGGTGCTGGGCATCGTCGAGAATATGTCGTGGTTCACGCCTGCCGCCCATCCCGACGAGCAATACTTCATCTTCGGACGCGACGGCGGCCGCAATCTTGCCGACGCCCTGGGCGTGGAACTGCTCGCGCAGGTGCCGCTCGTGGCGAGCATCTGCCGGGGCGGTGACGACGGAGTGCCTGTCGTGCTCCAGAACAGCGTCAGCGGCCAAGCATTTTACAACCTCGCGCGCGCCGTGGTCGACGCCGTCGACCGCCGCAACGCCACCCTGCCCCCCACCAAAAAGGTTCGCACACATTAGCATGTAGCATGTAGCACGTAGCACGTAGCACGTAGCATGTAGCCACTCGAAAAATCGAAAAACAACAATATAACTAAAATGAAAAAGACCATTTTTCTTCTTGCCGCGGCGGCGATGATTTCCGCCTGCAGCACCGTCCCCATCACGGGACGCAGCCAACTCAATCTGGTCAACGACAGCGAGGTGCTCCAGTCGAGCCTGACGAGTTACGCCTCGTTCATGCAAAGCGCCACCAAGAGCACCCAGACCACCCAGAGTGCCCAAGTGACGCGTGTGGGCAAACGCATCGCCGCCGCCACCGAGGCCTACCTCAAGGCAAACGGCCTCGCCGACGAGGTGAAAAACTTCGCGTGGGAGTTCAATCTGGTCAAGAGCGACGAGGTGAACGCCTGGTGTATGCCCGGCGGCAAAATTGTTGTCTATGAGGGCATCATGAAACTCGTGGGCAGTGACGACGAACTCGCCGTTGTTATGGGTCACGAGGTGGCGCACGCCGTGGCCAAGCACAGCAACGAGCGTATGAGCCAGCAGGTGCTCGCCCAGTATGGCGCGGCAGCCGTTAGCATGGCAACCAGCGGCAAGAGTTACGCCACCCAGCAAATCGCCCAGCAGGTCTATGGCCTGGGCGCGCAATACGGCGTGATGCAACCCTTCTCGCGCAAGCACGAGAGCGAGGCCGACAAAATCGGCCTTGTGCTGATGACCATCGCCGGCTACAACCCCGACTGCGCCGTCACCTTCTGGCAGAAGATGGCCGCCAACAGTTCCAGTTCCACGCCGGAGTTCCTCAGTTCACACCCCAGCCACTCCACCCGCATCAAGGACATCCAAGGCTGGCTCCCCTCCGTCAAGAAACAATACGCCAAGTGAGCATGTAGCATGGAGCATGTAGCATGTAGGGGTTGGCCTTGGCCTGGCCGCCTGCGGCAACGTGAGCCCCGTCAGGGGCGACAGCCCGTAGGCGGGGGTGAAGCGAAGCGTAACCCCCGTGACAGATAATTGATTCTCAATTCATTGAAGCCCCGTAGGGGCGACAGATTCACAAAGAATTCTGTCGCCCCTACGGGGCTATTATTCGATTAATATTCGCGAAACACGGGGACGGTTCTTCTGTTTCACGACTTGTCGCTGAAACAGAAGAACCGTCCCCGCCTCGAGGCGTGAAGATACGGCGATAACAGTTTCTATATAAGAATGTTATGCCTCTAAATGGGGACGGTTCTTCTGTTGTCAGCCGCTTCGCGGTGAAACAGAAGAACCGTCCCCGTGTTTGCTCACCAGATGATGGCGCGCTGCTCAGGAGCGAGCCACATCTTGTCGCCTTCGCGGATGCCGAAGGCCTCAAAGAACGTGTCGATATTGCGCAGCGTGGCGTTCACGCGGTAACGGCCAATCGAGTGCGGGTCGCTCTTGGTCTGCTGGTAAATCGCCTCGTCGGTGTTATTCTCGGCCCAGATGCGGCCGTAACTCAAGTAGAACCGCTGAGCCGGAGTGAAACCGTCCACCTCCTTTCCGGCCTTGAACTGCTGCGTCTGGCGGAAGGCGTCAAAGGCGATGCGCAGGCCGCCCTGGTCGGCGATGTTCTCGCCCAGCGTCAAGTGACCGTTGGCGTGCTGGTCGCCAACGACGATGAGTTGGTCAAACAGTGCCGCCAATTTCTCGGCCGCCTCGGTGAAGCGCGCCGCGTCGCCCTCGGTCCACCAGTCGGTCATATTGCCGGCGGCGTCGAAGTTGCGGCCCTGGTCATCAAAGCCGTGGGTCATCTCGTGCCCGATCACCACACCGATGGCACCGTAGTTGGTGGCATCGTCGGCGTTGACATCAAAAAATGGCGGCTGCAGAATTGCGGCCGGGAAGCAAATCTCGTTGGTCGTCGGGTTATAATAGGCGTTCACCGTTTGCGGCGTCATGCCCCACTCGTCCTTGTCGACCGGCTTGCCGCACTTGTCGAGGTTGCGGCGCGTCTCAAACACGCGCGCGGCCTTGATGTTCTCGTATAGCGGCAGTGACGGGTCCACGGTCAAGCCGCTATAGTCGCGCCACTTGTCTGGATAGCCGATTTTGACGGTGAACGAGTTGAGTTTCACCAAAGCGTTCACCTTGGTGGTGTCGCTCATCCACGTGAGCGACGCGATGTGCTGAGCCAGCGACTTGCGCAGGGCTGTGATGAGTTGCATCATGCGCTGCTTGCTCTCGCCGGCGAAGTAACGCTGCACGTACATCTCACCCACGGCCTCGCCAAGCAGTCCGTTGGGGATGCCCAGGGCGCGTTTCCAGCGCGGGCGGCGCTCCTTCTGTCCGCTGAGGGTGCGGCCGTAGAAGTCGAATGACGCCTCGCCGATCTCGTCGCTCAGGTAGCCGGTGTTGCCCGTGATGAGTTCGCCGGTGACGTAGTCACGCAGTTGGCGGTCGGTGAGGGTGGACATCAGGCCGTTGGCTACCTCCATCACAGCGGGCTCGGTGAGAATGATGGTGGTGAGGTTCTTCACGCCCATCAGGTCGAAGTAACGCTGCCAGTCGATGGCGGGATAGTCGCGCTGCAGGTCGGCCACCGTGCGCAGGTTGTAGAGTTTGGTGTAGTCGCGGGCCGCGGCACGGTCGAGCTTAGCCTGGGCAAACTTATACTCGATGTCGTAGATGGTCGTGGCGGCGACCTTGGCGTCCTTCTTCTTGTAGCCGGCGGCGAGCATAAACATCTTCTCGAGATAGTCGCGGTATTGCTGCTGTATTTTGCGGCTGTCGGCGTCAGTGTTGAGGTAGTAGTCGCGGTCGGGCAGACCGGTAGTGCCGGCGCTCAACCACATCACGTTCATGTCGCTGTTTTTGAGGTCGGTTTCCACACCGATGCCAAAAAAGGGGTTGCCGTTGGCGAGGTGCTCGCGGGCGATGAACGCGGTGAGGTCGCCGCCCTTGCGCTTCCACGCGGCGATAGCGGCCAGGTCAGCCTTGAGCGGCGTTGCGCCCTCGGCATTGAGGCGCACGCTGTCCATCGCCATCGCGTAGAGGTCAGTCACTTTCTGCCCCACGCTGCCGCGCTCGTGGCGCTGCGTGGCAAGTTCGGCGAACAGGTCGCGCAACTGCTTGCGGTTGTTCTCGGCCAAATCGTCAAACACTCCGTAACTCGAATACTCCGGCTTGAGCGGATTCGCGGCCATCCAACCGCCACCGGCGTACTCATAGAAATCCTCGCCTGGACTGACATTCAGATTCATGTCGGCGCGATTCACTCCGCCGTTTTGCGCGGCAACCGTCATAGCGGTGACTGCCATCATCAGAAATAGTTTTTTTCTCATAAAATATAATCGTTAGTCGTTAGTCGTTAGTGGGCGGGGCGGTGCCCGCCCTCCTTTAACGATTGTCGTTAGTCGAAACATGCCACATTTGTGGCCACAAAGGTATAAAAGTTTCGCCACATTTCGTTATAATTCCTCATAAAAACTCGCCACACGCCTTAAAAAGTCTCGGCGCGCCAAAAAAAGTTGTGCGAAACACGGGGACGGTTCTTCTGTTTCACGACTTGTCGCTGAAACAGAAGAACCGTCCCCGCATTGAGGCTGGGAGAGACGGCGGCAACTATTTCTATAAAAGAATGTTAAGCCTCCGAATGGGGACGGTTCTTCTGTTGTCGGCCGCTTCGCGGCGAAACAGAAGAACCGTCCCCGTGTTTCGCGGGGGCTAACGCCCCCGCCTACGGGCTGTCGCCCCTGACGGGGCTCACGTTGTTGCCGCCAGCGGCCAGGCCAAGGCCAGGCCATACACGCTACATGCTACATGCTACATGCTACACGACTATGAGATGTCGTAGCGGTCGCTGCGGATAGCGTCGTAGACCTCTCGCACGTAGCGACGCAAAGTCGCCAATTCACTCATCCCCACCGACCGCAGCAGCCCGTCGGCGGCCGAAGCGGCACGCTCGGCCTCGGCGACGTAACGGAAGCGGTTGCCCTTGCAATCGGCCTTGAGAGCAATGTCCACCGAGCGGCGGTAAAGTTCCACCGCCGTGTGTACCAGACCTATAGCCTCGGCGGTTTGCCCCAGTCGATAGTAGCCGGCCACGCGCTCCCCTATCGGCGAACGGGACAACTCACGCTCGCGCTCGACGCGAGCCTCGGCAAACTCTCGCACGCCCATCATAGTGAGCGTGCCATCGGGCGACACTCCGGCCACCCGTCGAAAAAAACCAGACTTGTGCATGAACTCTGTAAAAAAAGGTGTAACAATCCCCGGCCGCAATGGCCCAAGAACTGTTACACACCTCTTTTAATCACAGAGAATGCTCACTATTTCACCCTAAAGGGCATGCTCTTGTCTTCATAAAACATCAAATTAAGAAACTACTGCACAACCTGCAAGCAAAAACCGTGCCACACTCCAGTCGGCTCACAATTCATAAAACTTGGTGGAGGGTGGACAAGTTGAGGAAGTGGCGCAGGTGGAGGTGCTTGACCCCTTTATAGTCATTCGGAGAGAACATTGGTGATAGAGAGACCACAAACTTGGGATGGTTATCGTTGATTTTCAACAGATTGCCAAATTCACGCTCGCGTGTTGAATCGTCTGCAATCAAATAACTCACTTGAACATATGCAATGTCGCCACCTCGCGAAGCGACAAAATTTATCTCACCCACACGCAACTCTCCAACGTTGACAGTATAGCCCATGCGCCGCAAATGGTTAAACACTATTGTCTCAAGAACCTTCTCGATGTCCCCCTCACGACTGCCGCCGGCAATAGCGTTGCGAATACCGTGATCCTCAAAATAATATTTGCAATTATTCTCAAGCAGTTGCTTGCCGTGAATATTGAAGCGACGCACCTTATGGATAATGTATGCCTCACATAGCATCGACAGATAGTTGGCCACCAAAGTCGACGAAATCGCCTCACCATGGCTTGTAATATAATCACTTATGCGTTTTGCCGAGAATGGTTTGCCGGTATTGTCGGCAAGAAAACGCACAAGGTTTTCTAAAAATGTGATATTGCGGATTTGATTACGTATAACAACGTCCTTGAGCAAGGCGGTGTTGAGGATGTCAAGAAGATATTGCCTCGCCGCTTCACTCAGCCCGATACGCTCCAGTCCCGGCATACCGCCATGAGTGATGTATTGCCAAAGAGCCTCATCGCTATCCCGGAGCGAATGAATAGCAAGAAATTCCGGATAGGATAGTGGCTGAATGTAAATTTCGCGGTATCTGCCACCAATGATGGTGGTAAGTTCGCTGCTGAGCATTCTCGCGTTGCTGCCGGTTATAATGAGATCAAAGCCTGACTCGGTGCGATAGTTGCGCACACTTCGCTCAAATTGACTGATTTCTTGCACCTCGTCAATCATCACGACTGTGTGAGGTCTGTCATCACGATGAGCCTCAATATATTCGTTCAGAGCGCGATAGTCGACGATGGCGTCAAATTCACGCTTCTCCTTGTCAATGAAAATAACGTTTGTAGCCGACATAGCCTCAAAGTCTCGCCTTAACGATTGCAGCAAATGTGACTTGCCTACCCGCCTTTGCCCGGTTAGCACCACAACCAGCCCTGTGCCCATGGTTTTGGTCACAAGGTCTATATATAACTGTCTTCTGACATCCATAACTGTTTTTTTTTGCAAAAATAATAAAAAATTTTCATATACATGAATTTTCTACAAAATTATCGAAAATTTCATGTATAACTACCAAATGTACAAACATTGAAAAAACGACAATAAGGAAAACATAGTCTTGTCCTTATTGTCGTTATTGTTTTTCAAAAAATCAGACAGGTGCGCGGAGTCAGTCGATGAGGTCGTTGCGCGCAGGCAAAGCGACGATGTTGAGGTCGTGGGAGCGAATAAAGTCAACGATCATATCGCGCTCCGGACACTCGGGGATGTCATGCTCAATGCGCTTGAGGGCGTTGAACACGCTGGTGCCGCTCTCATAGATGTGGCGGTAGCAGCGGGCAATGTCGTCGATGATGTCCTCGCTCTTGTCGCCAAAGTGCTTGCTGTGGCGCATTATCATCGCGTTGACGCCGCAGTAGGCGACCGGATTATGGGCCATGACGGTGAACGGCGGCACATTGCCGCTGATGCGGCAGCCTCCCTTGACCATCACCCATGAGCCGATGTCGCTGCGCGGGTGGATGAGCGCGTTACCGGCGAGGATGGTATAACTGTTGATGTGGGCGTAGGGCGAAACCTGCGCGCCGTTGCCTATCACGCATGTGTCCTCGACAACGGCGTCGTGCATGATGTGGCTCTCGGCCATCACAAAGCATTTGTTGCCCACTCGCGTGCCGCCCTCGGCGGTAATGCCGCGGTTGAGGATGGTGTGCTCGCGGATGGTCGTCTCGTCGCCGACGTAACAGAATGACGGCTCGCCGTTCCAGCGAAAGTCCTGCGGCTCGGCGGCGATAATGGCGCCGTTGTAGATCTTGCTGCGGCAGCCGATGCGCGCGCCGTTGAGCACGCTCACGTAGGGGTAGATGATGGTACCGTCGCCAATCACGGTGTTCTTGCTGATGAAGGCAAACGGGTGGATGGTGACGTCGTTACCGATGCGGGCATCGGGATCGACGTGGGCCAGAGGACTGATATTGCTCATAGTAACAGTTGTATCTAAAATCTAAATTCTAACATCTAACATCCACTACCGGCCGCCGCCCAGGGCTTGATAGAGGTTGATAACGCTGGTGTTGATATTCATCTTGACCAGTTCGAGTTGGATTTGCGCCTGCAAGAGTTGCTGCTGGGCGGTAATCACCTCAAGGTAGGTCGCGTTGGCGAGGTTCATCAGGTCACGGTTGTAGTCCACGGCGAGTGCCATGCAGTCGCGCTGCGCTTGCACATCGGCCAGTTTACTGCTATAAGAACTGATGGCGGCCAGAGCGTCACTCACCTCGGCACGCGCGTCGAGGATGCTGTAACTGAAGTTGTTGAGAGCCTGCTGCTGCGTGGCTTTGGCGGCCTTGAGCGTGGCGATATTGCGTCCGCGGTTAAAGATGGGCGCCGTGAGCGAGCCGGCAAGGTTCAGCAGCCACTTCGCCGGGTCGAATACGGTGCCGCCCACAAGGGTGCCGTAGGCTCCGGTGGCGGTGATATTGAGTTGCGGGTAGAAGTTGGCGCGCGCCACGTTGGTGGCGTAGAACGCTTTGGCGAAGTCCTGCTCGGCGGCGCGCACGTCGGGTCGCGCGGCGAGGTAGTTCATCGGCACGCCGTCTTGAAGGTCGGCCGGCAGCGAGAGCGCGCCGCCCAGGGTGACACCCCACTGACGCGGCTCGGTGCCCAACAGCAGCGACATCGTGTTCTCGGCTTGAGTGATCGAACGGTTGATGTCGGGGATGGCCGCACGCACGCTGTGATAGTTGGCCTGGGCCTGAACCACAGCCACCTCGGTGTAGCGTCCGGCAACCTTCATATCGCGCATCATCTGCACGCTCTGTTGCCACAATTGCAGGTTTTCGTTGTAGATATTCAGTTGGTTGCGAAGCGACACCAAAGTATAGTAGGTCGTGGCAACGCCGGCGATAATTTGGCTTTGGACAGCCTGGGCGTAAGCCTCACTCTGGATAACCGAACTCTCGGCGCTGCGCTTGTTGTTGGTGAGTTGGCCGAAGATGTCAACCTGCCAACTGACGGTGACGGGCAGTTGCCATCCCCAGTCCATGCCGTCAATCCCGCTGATCTTGCTGCCGGCAAAGTTAGGTGAGAAACTCACCGAAGGAAGGAAACTGAGTTTGGCTCCTTGCAGTTGGGCGCGTGCGATGTCGATGTTGAGTTTGGCGTTCTGCAAGTCTTTGTTGCTGTCGAGGGCACGCTGGATGTAACTTTGCAGCAACGGGTCGGTGAACACCTGTTGCCACGGCAGGTTGCCCAAAGCGGTGCTGTCGACCGGCGCTTGCAGGGCGGCGGCATAGTCGTTGATGATGGGCTCGGCGGTGGGGGTCTCATACTTTTGATAGAGGCCGCATGCCGTGAGCAAAGCGCAAAGCGCGAAGCACGAAGTGCGAAGCGCGACGAGGCCAAAACGGCGAGGCCGCTTTGCACCGCACTCCTTTATTTGATTGATATATAAATTATGCATTATGAATTATTAATTATGCATTAATTAAAGGTTGGGAGAATACTGTTGCATCTCGTGCTCGGGGTCGGCATTGTCGGTGTCGTGCCACTTGAGCGGCTTGAAGCGCTCTTGCAGGCTCTGGAACATGACGAACAGGGCCGGCACAACGAAAATCTGGAGCACCATACCGATGAGCATACCGCCCACGGCGCCTGTGCCTAACGCGCGGTTGCCGTTGGCACCCACACCGCCGGCAAACATCAGCGGCAGCAGGCCGATAATCATAGCCAGCGACGTCATCAAGATGGGGCGCAAACGCGCGGCCGCGCCGGCGACCGCGGCGCCGACGATGCTCATACCCGTCTGACGACGCTCGAGGGCGAACTCCACAATGAGGATGGCGTTCTTGGCAAGCAAGCCGATGAGCATAATCAACGCAATCTTGAGGTAGATGTTATTGCTGACGCCGAAGATGTTGGCAAACACAAATGTTCCCATCAGGCCGAAAGGCACCGAGAGAATCACCGACCACGGCAGCAGATAACTCTCATACTGCGCGCTCAAAATCAAGTAGACAAAGAGCAGACACAGGCCGAAGATGATGGCCGTGGAGTAAGGCGAGGCCGAAGCCTCCTCGCGCGACATACTCGAGAACTCATAGTCGTAGCCCTGCGGCAGCACCTGCGCGGCAACCTCCCGCACGGCCTGCAGAGCCTCTCCCGAACTGTACTGCGGGTTAGGCTGGCCGCTTACGGTGATTGACGAGTAGAGGTTGAAGCGCGACAGCGAGGCCGGACCATAGACGCGCTCGAGCGTGATAAAGTCGGTGATGGGCTGCATACCGCCTGCCGTGCGCACCTTGATTTGGTTGAGCGTCTCGGGCGACACACGCGCCTCGGGAGCCGCCTGCATCATCACGCGGTAGAGTTTGCCAAAGCGGTTGAAGTTGCTGATGTACATGCCGCCATAGTAGCCCTGCAGGGTGGTGAGCACGCCGTTGGTGCCAATGCCGGCCTTGGCTGCCTTGGCCTCATCAACGTTAATCATATATTGCGGATAGTTGGGGCTGAAGCCCGAGTAGGCCATCTGCACCTCCGGACGCTGGTTGAGGGCGCCCAGGAACTGCTGCTCAATCTCGAAGAAGCGGTTGATGTCGCCGCCGGTCTTGTCCTGCAACTGCACCTCAAAGCCGTTGGAGGCTCCGTAACCGCTAATCATCGGCGGAGCGAAGAACATGATTGTACCGTCCTTGACCTTGCCCATTGCCATGCCGTAGAGTTGCTTGATCAGGTCATCACTGCTCTCGCCCTTGCCGCGCTGCTCCCAATCCTTGAGTTTGATGATGGCCATACCGTTGTTGGTGCCCTGGCCACCCATAAAACTGTAGCCCTGCACCACAGTGCGCTGGTCGACGGCCGGAATCGAGGCGAAGATGGTGTCGAGGGTGTTCATCACCTCGATTGTGCGCTCCTGTGACGTCGCCGGCGGCATGGTCACCGAGCACATGATGGTGCCGGTGTCCTCGTTGGGGACAAAGCCGCTCGAGGTGTTGTTCATCAGGAAGGCGAGCAAGACGATGGCACCCACGACAAAGGCCACCGAGAGCCACCGCAGGCGGATGAACAGGTTCACGGCGCCGCGGTATTTCTTGAGCATGGCGTCAAAGCCGGCGTTGAACGCCTTGTGGAAGCGCGCGATGAATGACGACGAGCCTTGCCCCTGCTCGCCGGTGTGGGGCTTGAGGAAGATGGCACACAGGGCCGGCGACAACGTCAAGGCGTTGATGGCCGAGATGCCGATAGCAAAGGCCATCGTGAGACCGAACTGCTTGTAGAACGTACCCTCGGTGCCGGGCATGAACGACACGGGAATAAACACGAGCATCATCACCAGCGTGATTGAGATGATGGCGCTGCCAATCTCGGCCATAGCGTCGATTGAGGCCTGCCGCGCGCTGTGGTAGCCCTCATCGAGTTTGGCGTGGACAGCCTCCACCACCACAATGGCGTCGTCAACCACAATGGCGATTGCCAGCACCAGGGCCGAGAGGGTGAGCAGGTTGATGGTGAAGCCCATGGCGTAGAGCAGGGCAAACGTGCCAATCAACGCCACCGGAATGGCGATGGCCGGAATGAGCGTCGAGCGCAGGTCTTGCAGGAAGATATACACCACGATGAACACAAGCAGGAAGGCCTCGAAGAGCGTCTTGATCACCTCGCTGATTGAGGCGTTGAGGAAGGTGTTGGTGTTCATCGGCACCGAGATGACCAGGCCCTTGGGCAACTCCTTGCGCATCTCGTCAAGTTCGTTCTCGATGAGGTTGATGGTGGCCGAGGCGTTGGAGTTGGGTGCCTGGAAGAGGATACACGTGGTGCCGTTGCTGCCATTGACGATGTTGGCGAAACTGTAGTCAAGACGACCAAGTTCGATGTCGGCGACATCCCTCAGGCGCAGCACGTTGTCGCCACTGGCGCGCACGATAATATCGCCGAACTGCTCACTCTCGGCAAGGCGACCCTTGTAGCGCAGGGTATAGACAAAACTCTGATTGCCCTGCTCGCCAAAGGCACCCGGCGCGGCCTCGATATTCTGGTCGGCGAGAGCCGCCGTGACCTCTGCCGGTGTCACGCCGTACTGGGCCATCTTGTCCGGCTTGATCCAGATGCGCATCGAGTAGTCGGCACCCATGTGCATCAGGTCACCCACGCCGGCCACACGTTTAAACTCCGGAATGATGTTGATGGCCATGTAGTTGTCGATAAACTCGCTGCTGAAAGTGCCGGTGGTGTCGCTCAAGGTGACACCCATCAGCATGGACGTCTGGCGCTTGATTGTCTGCACACCCACCCGAGTGACCTCGCTCGGCAGCAGGCTCAACGCTTTGGACACGCGGTTCTGCACGTCGATGGCGGCCATGTCGGGGTCATAGCCTTGCTTGAAGTAGATGGTGATGCTCGCCGAACCGGTGTTGGTGGCCGACGAGGTCATGTAGGTCATGTTCAACGCGCCGTTGATGCTCTCCTCGAGCGGCTGAATAACCGAGTTCATGACCGTCTGGGCGTTGGCGCCCTGATAGTTGGTCATCACCATGATGGTGGGCGGCGCGATATTCGGGTACTGCTCGATGGGCAGGCTCACCAAGCCGATGCCACCGAGGATGACGATGAAAATCGAAATCACGGTGGAGAGTACCGGCCGGTTAATAAATGTCTTGAGATTCACTATTATAGTCGTTAGTCGTTAGTCGTTAGAGAATTTTTAACATGAATATCCATTAATTCCCATTAATTATTTTCATATTCTCATTAATCCTCTTGTTCTCCTGTCTGAAATTCACGTGAAAATCGTAAATAGGTTTTTACGGATTATGCGATAAGTTTCACAAAATTTTACGTGAAAAGAAAATGCTTAAAATTTATTTCTTGGAGGCTACGGTGACACCGTCACGCACGAGAGTGCCCACACCCTCAACAACAATCACATCGCCCTCCTTGAGGCCCTCGGTGACAACATACTGCTTGCCGTCGTTCTCGGGCAGCACTTTGATTGGGGTGCCTACAGCCTTACCGTCGGCGCCCACCACATAGACATACTTCATGTCCTGCAGCTCATAGGTGGCTTTCTGCGGAATGAGCAGCACATTGCTGCTATTCACGGGAATAAGCACCTCGCCCGAGGCGCCGCTGCGCAGCATGCCGTTGTTGTTGGGGAAGAGGGCGCGCACACTTGCCGAGCCGGTGGACTGGTTGAGTACGCCGGCGACGGTCGACACGCGGCCCTGGTTGGCGTAGGTGCTGCCATCGCTCAATCGCAACTGCACGGTGGGCATCTGCTTGATGGCCGTCTCGAGCGAGATTGCGCCGCTATGGGTGAGGGCGATAATCTGCTTCTCGTTCAGCGAGAAATAAGCGTACACCTCGTTAATATCGCTGATGGTGGTCAACGCCGGCCCCGACGGACTGGCGAGCGAGCCCTCGCGGTTGGGGATAGAGCCCACGACACCGTTGCTGGGAGCCGTCACCACGCTATACGACAGGTTCTTGCGGGCGCTCACGAGCGCGGCGCGAGCCTGGTTGAGGGTGGCTTGGGCGGCCTGCAGATTGAGGGCGGCCGTCTCATACTGGTAACTGCTGATGATGTTCTTGTCGAGCAGTTGCTTCTGGTTATTGGCGGTGAGTTGGGCGGTTGCCACCTGCGCCTCGGCACTGGTGACGGCGGCCTGGGCCTGCTGCACGGCAGCCTGCAACTGCACTTGGTCGATTAGGAAAAGAGTCTGGCCGCGGCTCACGCGCTGACCCTCGTCAACACACACCCGGGTGATAAAGCCGGAAATCTGCGGACGGACCTCGATGTCGGTCTTGCCCTTGATGGTCGCGGGATAGGAGTTGACAAGGTCTATCGAGCCCATGGCGACGGTGTAAGTCTCAACCTGAACCGGCGCGCCACCCTGCGCAGCCTGACCGGCGGCGTCGCCCTTGGAGCCGCAGGCGGTGAGCAACATGAGCGCGGCCATTGCGACAGCCGGCAGGAAGTGTGTCTTGAGCGACAATTCGCTCATTTTGTTTTTAGTCATAATCTATCGTTTTTTTAATCTTTTGGGGTGCAAAATTACTACTTTTTTCCCAAATGGACATCCACCTGCTTATCAAAATAAGGTGAAAAAACGCTAAAATAGGCACTTCCCAACAACTACTATTTTCTATCCACTGGAAATTTGGACCAATCCCACAGAAATATTATCCCACCTCCCCCCCGCTATCTTATCTCATGAAGATCCCCATCGCCGAAGGCGATGACCAATGTGGAAACCCCACCATGAGCGAGCGAAGCCGCGAATGGTGGGTTCAGACTGCGAACAGGTCGTCGAGGGTCACCTCATTCTGTAGCATATTGTAGTAACTGTTGTGGGCTACGCCATCCGTGGTGACCATCACCAGGTGCGGCGCACGTTTGTCCTTTGATAGTTCCTGATAGGCGTTGAACTTGTTTTGAAGGTCCGCGGCGTAATCCCCGTCAATGGCGAACACTCCGGTGGAGTGTTTCATCTCACATAGGTCGGTCACGCCATCGGCGCGCTGAAGTACAAGGTCAATCTGCGCGCCATGCCTCTCTTTTGAGCCACGGACAAACCATGAGCAGGCATTTGTCTGAACACCTGCGATACCAAGCGCGGCCTTAATCTGCGGAATATGCTGAAGGCACACCCGCTCAAAGGCGTGCCCTTTCCAAACGTTATGGGACGTAGAGGTGAAAGTGTTGGACCAATAGTGTTCGTCGCTGAAAGCGTTTTTTTTGATGCAGAGGTAGTGGAAGAGGGTATAGTTGTCTATCAACTGATAAAGCGCGTTAGTCTCAGCCATATCGGCCGAAGCAAAGCGGCGGATAAAGCCACACTCCTCCAACTCGTTCAAAATGGTGGAAAAAGTGCCTCCGTCAGTGAGTTTGCTTTTGCGCAAGATGTCGTCCCTGGTCATGCCTGCCTTCCTGCCATCGCTCAGAGATTCAATCACTTTGATGTAGTTCTCAGGGCGTTTGAACAAGATGGCATAAAGTGCCTCAAACTCATCACGCAGTTGGGCCGTTTCCGAGAAAAACAGCCGGTCAACGTTCTGAGCCACGCTCAGACCCTTTCTCAAGAAACTCCAATAATACGGTATGCCACCGAGAATCATATAGAGTTCCAATATATCCTTGCGGCCAAGAGCAAGATTGGCGCTCTTGGCAAAGAGTTCACACTCGTGCAGCGTGAAAGGGACAACTTTGATGCGGTTGGTCAGTCGTCCACGAAGGCCGCCATTGTCTTTCAGGAGTTTTTTGCTAATCCACGATGTTGCGCTGCCGCACACTATCAGCACAATATCCTTTTCCGAGCGCGCCGTGGCCCATCCGTTCCAGAAGTTTTCAAGAGCACCGATTAGGTTCCCTTTGGGCGTGTCCATCCACGGCAGTTCGTCAATGAAAAGAAGTTTCTTACCTGCCGGCGCATTATTGATGAGTTGCTTGAGCAGTTCAAAGGCCTCAATCCATGTTTTTGGGATAGCACACTTCATTCCTGCCGCCACCAGGGAGTTGCGGAAAGCCGTCAGTTGCTGACGCAACGTGCCTTTTGCCACTCCCGTATGCTGAAAGCAAAACCGGTAGTTGAATGTTTCCCGGATAAGATAGGTCTTGCCAACACGCCGTCTGCCATAGACGGCACAAAACTGAGACTCCTCCTTTTCAAGAAGTCCCAACAATTCACGTTGCTCTTTTTCACGCCCAACAATCATAGCCTTTTCTGTCTTTGAAATCCGCTGCAAATATAGCAAAAATATTGCTATAACCAGCGGAAATGCACATTTTTCTTTACATTTCCGCTGAAAATAGAACATTTTTATTCCGCATCTCGATATTTCCTCTCAAAAATTTCCGAAAAATATTTTATCTCGTAAATTTCCATCGCCTTTGGCGATTTGCCTGCGTCTTCCCCTTTGTAAGGAAACTCCTTTACTCCCCACTCCTTTAGGAATGGGTGGGGGGAGGACCAAATTGAATTTACGAAAATTTACGAGATAAAATATTTTTCCAATACTTCGATAAAAAATGAAGAAGTGCTATAAATAATTGTTTCGCGTCTATTTTCGTCTATAACAACGTCTATTATCGTCAATTTTTTGTCTAAAATAATTAAGATAGACGGAAATTGACGTTGTTATAGACGTGAATTGACGCTAACCCCAAAAATTACCGAACTATT
>JAFTDD010000045.1 GCA_017454355.1 Muribaculaceae bacterium | reverse complement strand
GTTGGCCGCACCTGTATCGAGGCCATGGCTGCCGTCTTAGGTCACACCCAGTCGCTGCACACCAATGCCCTGGATGAGGCCATCGCCCTGCCTACCGATTTCTCTGCCCGTATCGCCCGCAACACGCAGATTTACATCCAGCAGGAGACCTACATCACCAAGGCCATCGACCCCTGGGCAGGCTCCTACTACGTGGAGGCACTCACCGATGAACTCGTCCATAAGGCATGGGCTCACATCGAGGAGATCGAGAAGTTGGGCGGCATGGCCAAGGCTATCGAGACCGGCGTGCCCAAGATGCGCATCGAGGAGGCCGCCGCGCGTACCCAGGCACGCATTGACAGTGGCCGTCAGACCATCGTGGGCATCAACAAGTATGCTCTCGAGAAGGAAGACCCGATCGACATCCTCGAGATTGACAACACCGAGGTGCGCCGCGAGCAGGTTGAGGGCCTCGAGAAACTGCGTGCCGGCCGCAATGAGGCCGCCGTGCAGGCCGACCTCGACGCCATTACCCGTTGTGTGGAAACCGGCGAGGGCAACCTGCTTGAGTTGGCCGTCAAAGCCGCGCAAGACCGTGCCTCGCTCGGTGAGATTTCGGATGCCTGCGAGAAAATCGTGGGTCGTTACAAAGCAGTTGTTAAAACCATTTCAGGTGTGTATTCATCAGAGACAAAATCCGACCCCGACCTGGAGCGCGCGCGTGAACTCACGGCGTTGTTTGCCAAGAAGGAGGGCCGCCAGCCGCGCATCATGATTGCCAAGATGGGCCAGGACGGCCACGACCGTGGCGCCAAGGTTGTCGCTACCGGCTATGCCGACTGCGGCTTTGACGTCGACATGGGTCCGTTGTTCCAGACTCCGGAGGAAAGCGCGCGCGAGGCCGTCGAGAACGACGTGAACGTGCTCGGCGTGTCGTCGTTGGCCGCCGGCCACAAGACGCTTGTGCCGCAAGTCATCGAGGAGTTGCGCAAACTTGGCCGCGAAGACATCATCGTCATCGCCGGCGGCGTGATTCCCGTGCAGGACTACGACTTCCTCTACAAGGCAGGTGTTGCAGCAATCTTCGGCCCCGGCACTAACATCATGAAGAGTGCCATCGAGATTATGAACATCCTGCTCGAAGGCGAGTAATCCGTTCCGATAAACAACGGCGGCAGTATGCCTCTACTAAAAGAGCAACTGCCGCCGTTTTTTACGTCTACAATACAAGACTTTGTCTTGCAATACACGACGTGACAATGTTAGGACAATTCTTGCTTTCTTGATGCGAGGTGCGCTTCAAGCGAGACCTTCATGCGTTGCGGTACCGGAGGAATAACCGCCACAGGATTGACAAGCAAATATACGTCGCGCGACTCGGCATGGTCGAGCACCTGCTGCAGTTGACAACGTAGCAAGTATTGAACAAAATTAGTGAGAGTGCGGTTGCGGTTTGCCATACGTGTGGCGTAAGGCTGCAGCCAATCGGCATTAAGATTGACCCATCGCTTGTAGTCACGACTACGCGTCACGGCACTCCCCTGCTCCGTCATCAGCACTGCTGCCGCCCATTCCATCTTGAGGCGGCGCACCTCTTCCACATCAACAATATCCTCCCGGTTGAGGTCGATGGCGCGAGCCGTCAGCAAGCGACGCCGATTGGCATCTTCCACCTCGGGCATCATCGTGGGAGCAAGGTAAACCGGATCAATCGCTCCGTCAACCGGCCCACCGCCCATCACATGCGCCAAGCAACTCAACTCCACTGCAGGGTGACGCATGGTTGCCGCCCAATCGATAAGTTTAAAAAGGTCGCCGACGTCGCCACAACCGGCATCGCGACTTGAGCGCAAAGCATATAACGGAGCGACCACATCACTTGCCGGACGCAGCAACGCCGATGACACTCCCGGCAGATAGTGTGTAACGACAACACGCTCACTGCGGTTCAGCGAGACGTTGAGCCATCGGTTGTCACCGCCTTCCCATTCCAGCAGGTCACACTGCGAGTTATCGATCACGATAAACTTGAAGCGCGTCGACACGGTGGCGCCCGGCCGGAGGTCGAGCGGTAATGACCACACGTTGTCGCTATCGTGGTGCATAACCGCGGCGCGCTTGGGGTTCCACGCTCCCAACGGAGACGCTTCGCCACAGACAGCCATCGACACACCACGTCGCAGTGGCGGCACGATGAGTTGCATGTAACAGGCGGCATCAAGCATGCGAGTTGCCGGGCGCTCAATCACGCTCCGCAACGACACCGCCGGCATGGGCAGTGTCGTCACGTCGGTCCACTGGTCGATAAGATGGGTATTGAGCGAGGCGGCTGACGGCAGGCGATGCCAGCCTTGCTCAACGCGCGACACGGCACCGGCGGTTGCCACACGGTAATGGTAGCGCGTGACACCGGCAAGTTCGTCGTTGTCTATCACGGCCGTCCACCATCCCATGCCCGTGTGGTGCATCTCCACTATCACGTCGAGATGGTGACGGCGCAGCAATAGTTCAATCTGCTCGCCCCAACGCGTCACATAGTTTACACTGAATCGCGTAGTCATAATATTTATAATATCAGAATCCTTAGAATTCTTATCAATCACAGACTATCCGCAGCGTGAGGTGCCGCAACTGGTGCAGATCAGGCAGCCCTCCTGATAGACGAGCGACTCGTTGCCGCAGTTGGGGCACTTCTGACCGCTGGCTTGGGTACCGTTGGGCAGATACTTCTTCAAGGCGCGCTCCACGCCCATCTTCCACGTGTTGATTGACTCGTTGTTCAGTTCAAGCGAACTGACGAGTTTGAGTACTTGCTCGAGGGGCATGCCATAGCGCAGCACGCCGCTGATAAGTTTGGCATAGTTCCAAAACTCCGGGTTAAACTTCTCGCTCAAGCCCTCAATTGTGGTCTTGAAGCCGCGCTTGTTGATAAACTGGAAGTCATAGCGTTTTGCGCCGCTTGGATCCACAGCCTTGATAATCTTGCCCTTGGTAACGCTCTTGGGACAGAAGATGCCTTCCTCATCGTCGGCGATACCGGTGAAGATTTCGTACGGGCGACCGTCAATCAAACCGATGAAAGCAATCCACTTCTCTTTGTTATTCTGGAAACGCACCACGTCGGCCTCCAGTTCGGTGGGACGCTTGAGGATATGTTCCTCCTCGGCCATATAATGTGGTGCCTCGGCAGCCTTCTGCTCGGCTTTCTCGGCCTCCTCTTTGTCTTTCTTCTCGTTGGTAATCGACACGAGCACGCCGGTGCGCGAGCCGTCACGATAGACGGTGCAGCCCTTGCAACCACAGCGCCAAGCCTCAACATAGAGTTGACCCACAAGTTCCTCGCTAACGTCGTTGGGCAGGTTGATGGTGACGCTGATGGAGTGGTCGATCCACTTCTGCACAGCGCCTTGCATCTTCACCTTGTTGAGCCACTCAATGTCGTTGCTGGTGGCGAGATGATAGGGCGAACGAGCGACCAAGTCGGCAAGTTCCTGCTGCGTGTAGTTGTCGCGCACCTCGATGCCGTTGACCTGCATCCATGTGATGAACTTGGGATGATAAACGATGTACTCCTCAAAGGAATCGCCATTCTCGTCCACCAAGTCCACGCGCACATCCTTGTCGCTGGGATTGACCTTGCGGCGACGCTTATAGACGGGCATGAACACCGGCTCGATACCGCTGGTGGTTTGCGTCAGAAGGCTCGTTGTGCCGGTGGGTGCAATCGTGAGACAAGCGATGTTGCGACGGCCACACATCACCATAAGGTCATAGAGTTCAGGGTCGGCCTGACGCAGACGGTTGATGAACGGGTTGTTGCGCTCACGCTCGGCATCGTAGATTTCAAACGCGCCGCGCTCTGTGGCCATCATCACGCTGGCACGGTAAGCGGCCAGCGCGATAGTTTTGTGCACTTCCACCGAGAAGGCAGTCGCCTCGTCACTGCCGTAGCGCATACCCATAGCGGCAATCATGTCGCCCTCGGCCGTAGTACCTACACCCGTGCGACGCCCCTTGATTGTCTTGTTGCGAATCTTGTTCCACAAGTTCAACTCGGTGGTCTTCACCTCGTCGGTTTCGGGGTCAGAGGCAATTTTCTTGATGATAGTGTCGATTTTCTCCATCTCCAGGTCGATGATGTCGTCCATCATACGCTGAGCGTAGCCCACATGCTCACGCAGCAGGTCGAAGTTAAAGCGAGCCTCGGGCGTAAACGGATTCTCGACGTAGGAATAGAGGTTGATGGCAATCAAGCGGCAACTGTCGTAGGGACACAAGGGAATCTCGCCGCAAGGATTGGTGGAAATGGTGCGGAAGCCCAGGTCAGCATAGCAGTCAGGCACGCTCTCGCGAATGATTGTGTCCCAAAAAAGGACACCCGGCTCGGCACTTCGCCACGCGTTGTGCACTATTTTGCTCCACAGTCGCGACGCGTCAATCTCGCGTGAATAAATGGGCTCATCGCTATCGATGGGATACTTTTGGACGTAAGGCTGATGGTCAACGGCCGCCTGCATGAAGGCATCGGTGATGCGCACGCTCACGTTGGCACCGGTCACCTTGCCCATCTCCATCTTGGCGTCAATAAACGACTCGCTGTCGGGGTGTGCGATGCTCACGGTGAGCATCAGCGCGCCACGACGGCCGTCCTGAGCCACCTCGCGGGTGCTGTTGCTGTATCGCTCCATGAACGGCACCAGACCGGTGCTCGTCAACGCCGAATTCTTCACCGGCGAACCCTTTGGGCGGATGTGGGACAAGTCGTGACCCACGCCACCGCGGCGTTTCATCAACTGCACCTGCTCCTCGTCAATCTTGATGATGCCGCCGTAAGAATCGGGGTGGCCGTCAAGGCCGATGACAAAGCAGTTGCTAAGCGACCCCACCTGATAGTCGTTACCGATGCCGGCCATCGGGCTGCCCTGCGGCACGATATAACGGAAGTGGGACAGCAGTCCGAATAGTTTGTCCTCGTCCATCGGATTGGGATACTTGCGCTCAATGCGAGCCACCTCGCGAGCAATGCGACGGTGCATATCGTCAGGTGTCAACTCATAGATGTTGCCCGCCGAGTCTTTGAGCGCATACTTGGTCGACCACACTCTCGCGGCAAGTTCGTCGCCTTCAAAATAGTGCAGCGTGGCCTCATAGACCTGGTCATAAGTGTAACTCTTGGCCATGTTCAACGGTAATATTTAATAGTATGATTTAAATAATATAATGTATCAATTTGGAAATCGCTGTGTTCCCGATTGGTCAAAACGGAAGACGATTTTTGAGTGTGCAAATTTAGCAAAAACCATTTAATGCGACAATAGAAAAAATTTATTTTTTCACTTTGCAGTTTAATTTTATTGCCGTAAATTTGCATTTTTAAAACGACACAGATTGACAAACGACTATCCACTAATAACTAACGACTATGTTAGAGTATTTTAAAGAACAATCTCAACTAATTGATTATCAACAAATCCTAAGCGCATTTCTTGTCTTGATCGGCATCATCGACATCATCGGCGCCGTGCCCATTATCCTGCAACTCAAGGAAAACGGCCGCGACGTGAGTGCTCCAAAAGCGACACTTCTCTCGCTCGCATTGATGCTAATCTTTTTTTATAGCGGCAACTGGATTCTTGAAATATTCGGTTGCAATCTCCAATCTTTTGCGGCCGCCGGCGCTCTACTGATTTTCTTTTACGCGCTCGAAATGATTCTCGATGTGGAGATTTTCAAAAACACCGGGCCGGTCAAAGAAGCCACTCTCGTGCCGCTGGTGTTCCCTCTGCTGGCCGGTGCCGGCACGTTCACCACGCTCATTGCCCTCAAGGCGATGTATGCCGACGTGAATATCATCATCGGACTGATATTGAACATGGTGTGGGTCTACATTGTTATCCGCGCTACCGACAGAGTGCAACGCACTCTCGGAGCAAGCGGTATCTATTTTATCCGCAAGTTCTTTGGTATTATCCTGCTTGCCATCGCCGTTAAACTGTTTGCCGAGAACATGGCGATGCTCTTTACTGTATAAGAAAATGAACAATCCTTTTGATGACCTAATGATGGCTGCTCCTCAGGTCAAGATGAACACCATCATTACCACAAAGATTAAGCCGGGCGAGAAATTGGCCGAGTCGCAGGAACTGACCGAACCCGCCGTGCTACCGTTGATGCCCATGCGCGACAATGTCCTCTTCCCGGACATGCCTATGGCCGCACGTATCGAGCGTGACAAGACGCGCCGCTTGATGCGCGAAGTGACCGAAGGCGAGAGCATCATCGCCGTCGTGTGCCAGCGTGACCCGAAAGTCGACGAGCCGGCTTTGGGCGACCTGTGTGGCGTGGGGTGCTACGCGCGCGTAATAAAGATGATTGAGATGCCCGACGACTCGCTCACCGTCATCCTGCACGGCATCGGCGCCTGTTCGCTTGACGACATCGTTGCCGCCGAGCCATTCCTCAAAGCCGCCATCACCCCGTTGCATGACAATCCCATTCCGAAGCACGATGCCGAGTTTGGTGCCTTGCTGCAGTCCATCGCAGATGTCACCAAACACATCCTTGAACTAATGGGCGAGGGCTCACGCGAAATCGCCATGTCAATTAGCAACCTCAAAGACCCTGTTATGCTCATTGACTTTCTGGCAATGAACATAGGCATCGATACATCCAGCAAGCAGGCCATGCTTGAGCAACGCGACATCAAGCGCCGCGCCTATCTGCTCTTTGCCAGCCTCCAGCAGGAGAGCCAACTGCTTGACATCAAGAACAACATCCGCATGCGCACCCACCAGGACTTGTCGCAGCAGCAACGCGAGCACTTCTTGCATCAGCAGATGAAGGCTATTCAAGAAGAACTCGGCAACGATGGCAACGACACCGAGACGCTGCGTGAGCGGTTCAAGACTCGCCGCGACGAGATGCCTGAGGGCGCTATCGAATCCTTTGAGCGCGAGTTGCGCAAACTCGAGCGGCTCAACCCGCAGCTGCCGGACTATAGCGTGCAGTATAACTATCTTGAGCAAATGCTCGCCCTGCCGTGGAACAAGTTCTCAAAAGACAACTTCGACTTACGCCACGCTCGACGTCGCCTCGACCGCGACCACTTTGGCCTTGATAAGGTCAAGGAACGCATCATCGAGCACCTGGCGGTGCTCAGCCTGCGCGGCGACTTCAAGGCTCCAATCCTCTGCCTTGCCGGACCTCCGGGCGTAGGCAAGACGTCGCTCGGCCAAAGCATCGCAGCGGCCCTCGGACGCAAGTATGCCCGCATCTCACTGGGCGGACTGCACGACGAGGCCGAGATACGCGGACATCGGCGCACCTACGTCGGCGCAATGATGGGTCGAGTGCTCGACGCGGTGACGCGATGCGGCACCTCCAACCCCGTCATCGTCCTCGACGAAATCGACAAGGTGGGCGCTGACTACAAGGGCGACCCGCAGAGCGCATTGCTCGAGGTGCTCGACCCGGAGCAGAACAGCCACTTTCACGACAACTACATCGACGTGGACTACGACCTGTCACGCGTGATGTTCATCGCCACTGCCAACGACCTCTCCACCGTGTCGCGACCACTGCTCGACCGCATGGAGGTTATCGAACTCAACAGTTACATCCTCGAGGAAAAAGTCGAGATCGCCAAGCGCCATCTAATACCCAAGCAACTCAAGGAACACGGCCTGCAGCGCGGCGAGGTGCGCTTCACCGACGCGGCAATCCGCGACATTATCACCGGCTATACCCACGAGGCGGGAGTGCGCCGCCTTGAGAAAAACATTGCCACAGTATTGCGCAAGGCCACCATGCACAAGGTGATGGGCGATGACGTGCCGGCGAGCATCCGCCCGGCCATGTTGCACGAGTTCCTCGGCCCGGTCCGCTTTCTGCAAGACCGCTATGAGGGCAACAACGTTGTGGGTGTCGTCACCGGACTGGCATGGACCGCCGTCGGCGGCGAAATCCTCTATGTCGAGTCATCGCTCGCTGCCGGCAAGGGCGAGAAACTCACCCTCACCGGCAACTTGGGTGACGTGATGAAGGAGAGCGCCGTCATAGCACTGCAATACCTGCGCAGCCACGCCGACCATCTGGGCATCGCCATCGAAGACTTCGACCGCTACAACGTCCACATCCATGTGCCCGAGGGTGCTATCCCCAAGGACGGCCCCAGCGCCGGAGTGACCATGGTCACCTCACTCGCCTCGTCGTTCCTCCACCGTCGCGTCAAGCCTCGCCTTGCCATGACCGGCGAAATCACACTGCGCGGCAAAGTGTTGCCCGTGGGCGGCATCAGCGAGAAGATTCTGGCAGCCAAGCGCGCCGGCATCACCGACATAATCATGTGCGCCGCCAACCGAAAGGACGTTGAAGACATCAAGCCCGAATACATAGCCGGTCTCACCTTCCACTACGTCGACACCATCGACGAGGTTCTCAACCTCGCCCTTGAGCCCAAATAATCTTAACCCGTTCCGTTTGCAGATGGTATATCATAATTAGGCCACGCTGGCGCGTGGGAAATCTTTCAAAATCTTATTCAAAATCTCTCGCTTATCAAATCATTATAAAAGAGAAAATTAATTATTTGATTTTATTTTAGGTTTTGAAAGATTTCCCGCCCATAAGGGCGGCTAAATCCCAAAATATGAATTATATGTCACACTTTCTGCCTAATATCAAAAATCAAAATGAAAAGGTTTAAATTAATCTTTGCTACAGTGCTTCTTTGCGCTCTGGCTTCTTGCCGACAAGTGAGCACTGACGTTAAAACTGCCGACAAAGCGACCGACGACACGTCCGCCTTTGTCAACCTCACTGACGTGGTGCCCGACGTTATCCTCGAGATCCGCTACTACGGCACCTACAACTTCGTCGGCACCCGCATCGACGGCTACGAGCAGCCCACTGCCCTACTCACCCGTCAGGCCGCCGACAGCCTGCGTGCCGTGAGCGACGAACTCAAAAGCCGCGGCTACCGCCTCAAAATCTACGACGCCTATCGCCCTCAAAAGGCTGTCGACCACTTCGTCCGCTGGGCAAAGAATGTGCCCGACACGCTGATGAAGCGCTACTTCTATCCCGACCTTGACAAGAGCGTACTCTTCCCGAAACAATACATCATAGAAAAAAGCGGTCACACACGTGGCTCAACGGTTGACTTGACCATCTTTGACATGAACACCGAGAAGGAACTTGACATGGGCGGAACTTTCGACTGGTTTGGCCACGAGAGCCATCCGGACTACTGCGGCAATCCCGAGACCGGCGAATATAAGGCATCCGAAGGCCTCACGGCAACACAGTTCGCCAACCGAATGCTCCTGCGCGACGTCATGCTTCGCCACGGTTTCAAGCCTCTCGACACCGAGTGGTGGCATTTCACCCTCAAGGACGAGCCCTTCCCCGACACCTACTTCACCTTCCCTGTCCGCCAACTCTGACTCTGAGTCCACTGCATAAATTTTAAACACGAATTACCATTAATTATCCATTAATTATTTTTTTCTCCCGTGAATTTCCGTGAATTCTCGTGAAAGTTATGAACACAACTTTAACAACGGTAAAAATAATTATATTTCAGATTATCCTAAAATCCGCAACTCGTTGTTTGCCTGTCCAAAATTAAAATTCCTCTCGTCTATTTCCGTCTATTTTCGTCTATTATTCTCATGAAAAATCCGTAAAATCTTTATCGTAAAACATTGCATCCCGTAAATTTCCGTGAACTTTCGTGAAATATTTTTATGATGAAAATCAGTTAATAATCTCAATTTTGAAACATAAAAGTATTCACGGGAATTCACGTTAATTCACGGGAGATATAAAGATAAAAATAGACGTAAATAGACGAAAATAGACGAGAGGTTGGAGAGTTGCGGGATTAAGGATGTTTAAAATTATTCGGGATTTAATGAGATGAATTGTGAGTTGTTCATAGCGTCGAGACTGCGGCTCGAGGGCTCCGACAAGGGGCGTTCGCCGAGTTTGATAATCGCCTTGGTGGCAATGTCGCTGGCCCTGGTGGTGATGATACTGGCAATTGTCGTCACCACCGGCTTCAAACGCGCTATCGAGGGGAAGATTTATCATCTCGAGCCACACGTCGCCATCAGCGACGCCAACCTGACCATCAACGGCGACAGTGCACTGCTCGTCACTGCCGAGGTGCGCCGCGTGCTTGATGGGTTGCCAAACGTCGCGGCTGCAGCCGGCTGGCTCGAGAAGCCCGTTATGCTCAAGACAGGTGACGACTTTGAAGTCCTCCAACTACGCGGCCTCGACACTGCCGACATCGCTTCCTACATCGGGCCTTACCTCCTCGCAGATGGCGACACTGTCCCGTGTGCAGCCACATCGTGGCTGCTTGTCGCCGCCGACACCACCCACGTCCTCATTTCCCGTGTCACGGCCACCAAACTCGGACTGAAAGTCGGCGACCGTGTTATGGCCTACTTTGTCGGAGAGCGCATCAAGGCCCGACGGTTGACCATTGGCGGCATCTTCGACACTCAGTTTGACTCTTTCGATCGGAACATCATCGTTGCCGATGGCGAATTGCTCCGTCGGGCTCTTGACATTCCCGACGGCCTTGCCACTCGCGTTGCCGTCACCCTCAACGATCCGGCCAACGAGTCGACGCCTTACGAAGTTTACGCTGCGCTGTCAAGTCACCTTGCCGGCGACCGCCAATTTGAAGTAATGCCGGTTGCTGCCGCGCAAGGATCTTTCTTCGCATGGCTCAGTATGCTTGACATGAACGTGGCGGTAATCATTGTGCTGATGCTCATCGTCAGTGGTTTCACCCTCATCTCATCGCTACTGATGATCGTGTTGCGCCGTATTCCGGTCATCGGACTCCTTAAAGCCCTCGGTGCCACTAACCGCTCTGTGCGCCTCACTTTCATCTTGCTCACCCACAAACTCATCCTTCTTGCCATGCTCATCGGCAACGGCGCGGGTATTGCCCTCGCTCTCGTCCAGCAACATTGGCATATTGTGAAACTTGACCCGACAGCCTACTATATGTCGAGCGTACCCATTGCCATCGATGTGCGGGCATTACTGCTGCTCAACCTGGGTTACCTGATTGTGTCGGCACTCACACTCATTATCCCCTCGCTAATCATCTCAACCATCAAGCCCTCCACGACAATGCGCTTTGAATAATGTGTCAAGCGTTGAGCGTTGGCATGATGGCACATTGTTTGCAATTATAGGTTCGCGTCGGTACTGTTTCCGGCGTGAGCCTAATTTTTTATCATACGATAGATGACTGAATTTGAAACATATAAATACCTCAGCAAAATCGCTGACGCGGAACTGAACACCCGTCCGATGGCGGCCTTTAACACCGATGAGGACGAGGAGGAACCCGAAGAGACGGGTAAGAAGAACCGCGGGAGACAAAATGACACGCGACAAAATGTCACGACTGGCAATGGCACTCCCACAAAGAGTGATACGCCCGCCATTGACAAGTATGGCCGCGACATCACCGCGCTGGCCGCGGCCGGCCGCCTTGATGCGGTTGTGGGTCGCGAGCGCGAGATTGAACGTCTGGCGCAAATCCTGAGCCGACGCAAGAAGAATAACCCCGTGCTCATTGGCGAGCCCGGCGTGGGCAAGAGCGCTATTATCGAAGGACTCGCGCTGCGTATCAACGCGCGCCGCGTGGCACGTGTGCTGCTCGACAAGCGCATCGTGGCGCTCGACATGGCGGCTGTGGTGGCCGGCACAAAGTACCGCGGACAGTTTGAAGAACGCCTGAAAGCGATTATCGACGAGGCGACAGCCCACCCCGAGGTAATTCTGTTTATTGACGAGATTCACAACATTGTGGGCGCCGGCAACGCTACCGGGTCGATGGATGCGGCCAACTTGCTCAAGCCCGCTCTCGCGCGCGGTGAACTCCAATGTATCGGCGCCACAACACTTGACGAATACCGCAAGAGCATTGAGAAAGACGGTGCCCTCGAGCGTCGCTTCCAAAAGGTGCTCGTGGAGCCGACGACCCCCGAAGAGACATTGGAAATCCTGCGACAGGTGAAGGGAGCCTACGAGGACCATCATGGCGTGACTTACACTACCGAAGCACTCGAGGCGTGTGTCACGCTTGCCGACCGATACATCAGCGACCGCTTTTTCCCGGACAAAGCGCTTGACGCGCTTGACGAGGCCGGCGCGCGGGCACGCATCACGCGTGTGGCCACTCCGCCCGAGATTGAGGCCATCGAGAAGGAGTTGGCACAGACCCAAGAATTGAAGTTCAAAGCCGTCAAGGCCCAGAACTTTGAGGGAGCGGCACGTTACCGCGACCGCCAAGAGGAGTTGCGCGACAAACTCGCTGAGGCCAAGACACAGTGGGACAGCGAGATGGACAACAACCGCATCACTGTCACAGCCGATGATGTGGCTGCCGTGATTGCGACGATGACCGGTGTGCCGACCCAACGCATCGCCCAGAGCGAGAGCCTGCGATTGCTGGGAATGGACACTGAACTGAAGAAACTCGTGATTGGACAAGACGAGGCGATTGACAAGATAGCGCGGGCAATCCGCCGTAACCGCGCCGGACTGCGTGACCCGCAGCGACCGATCGGCTCGTTTATGTTCCTCGGCTCGACCGGTGTCGGCAAGACGCTGCTGGCCAAGCGGTTGGCGGAGTTCCTGTTTAACAGTGCCGACTCGCTAATCCGCATCGACATGAGCGAATATATGGAAAAATTTAACGTCTCGCGCTTGGTGGGCGCTCCACCGGGATATGTGGGCTACGAGGAAGGCGGCCAGTTGACCGAGAAGGTGAGACGGCACCCCTATAGTGTGGTGCTGCTCGACGAGATTGAGAAGGCTCACGCCGACGTGTTCAACATGCTGCTGCAAGTGCTCGACGAGGGTGTGCTCACCGATAGCCTCGGACGACGAGTGAGTTTCCGCAACACAATCGTGATAATGACGAGCAACATCGGCACGAGGGAACTCAAGGACTTTGGCGCCGGCATCGGCTTCCAAACGGGCGAGATGGACAAGGAGCGCAGCGACGCGGTAATCCGCAAGGCGCTCAACCGCAAGTTCTCGCCGGAGTTCCTCAACCGTGTGGACGACATCATCACCTTTGCGCCACTCACGATGGACAACATTATGGACATTATCGACATCGAACTGCGCTCGTTCCACGAGCGTGTGGCCGAGAGCGGTCTCAAACTGGAAATCACGCCGGAGGCCAAGCGCCTGGTTGCCGAGCAGGGCTACGACGCCCAGTATGGCGCCCGCCCACTGAAGCGCGCCATTCAATCGCTCATCGAAGACCCCTTGAGCGAAATGCTGCTGCAAGGCACGGCCAAGGCCGGCGACACAATCGTCCTGGAGCCCGACGGCAACAAAGTTACAGCAACCGTCAAACAACTAACGACAACTTAAAGAGTGAGAGGTTGAGAGGTTGAACGTTTAGCCAATCGCTATCGCGATTGGGAAAATATGACTAATATCCCCGAGCGTGAAACGCGAGGCTAAAACTCTAAACCTCTAAACCTCTAAACTTGTAATAACGACTAAATAAAGATATGGCAAAAGGTTCAATTGGGGTAACGACAAGTAACATCTTCCCCGTTATCAAAAAGTTTCTTTACAGTGACCACGAGATATTCCTGCGCGAACTTGTCTCTAACGCAGTGGACGCGACCCAGAAGTTGCGCACTCTGGCTATTGCCGGCGAGTTTAACGGCTCTACCGATGGCCTGACGGTGAGCGTGAGCGTCAACAAGGAGGCCGGCACAATCACTGTGAGCGACAACGGCATCGGTATGACAGCCGAAGACGTTGACCGCTATATCAACCAGATCGCATTCTCGGGTGCCGAGGAGTTCCTTAACAAATACAAGGACACGGCCGGAGCAATCATCGGCCACTTCGGTTTGGGTTTCTACAGCGCCTTTATGGTTGCCGACAAGGTTGAAATCCGCACCTTGAGTTTCAAGGAGGGAGCGCAAGCCGTGAGTTGGACGTGCGACGGCTCGCCCGAGTTTGAGATGACAGACATCGACAAGGCAGAGCGCGGCACCGACATCATCCTGCATGTGTCCGACGACGAGAAGGAGTTTCTCGAAGAGAACCGCATCGAGGGGTTACTGCGCAAGTACTGCCGCTTCCTGCCGGTGCCGGTGGTGTTTGGCAAGAAGAAAGAGTGGAAAGACGGCAAGATGCAGGACACCGACCAAGACAACGTTATCAACGACGTGGAGCCGTTGTGGACGCGCAAGCCGGCCGACCTCAAGGACGAGGACTACATCAACTTCTACCACGCCATCCAGCCCGGGCAAGACGACCCGCTCTTCTGGATTCACCTCAACGTGGACTACCCGTTCAACCTCACGGGCATCCTCTACTTCCCCAAGATTAAGAACAATCTCGATATCCGCAAGGATCGCATACAACTCTACTGCAACCAAGTGTTTGTCACCGACAGCGTGGAGGGTGTGGTGCCCGAGTTCCTCACCCTGCTGCAGGGCGTGATTGACTCGCCGGATATCCCGCTCAACGTGTCGCGCTCGGCACTGCAAGCCGACCGCAATGTCAAGATGATTGCCCAGCACATCACCAAGAAGGTGGCCGACCGCCTGCGCGACATCTCCAAGAACGACCACGATGCCTTTGAGCAGAAGTGGAACGACATCAAGATTTTTATCGAGTATGGAATGTTGAGCGACGAGAAGTTCTGCGAGCAGGCAATGAAGTTTGCGCTGCTTGAGAACATCGACGGCAAGTTCTATAACTTTGAGGACTACAAAACGCTTGTTGAGGCCAACCAGACCGACAAAGACGGCAATCTGGTCTATCTCTACGCCACCGACCGCGAGGCTCAGTACAGCCACATCAAGGCCGCTCAAGACATGGGCTACGACGTGCTGATTATGGATGGCCAACTCGACATCCCGTTTGCCGGCATGTTGGAGCAGAAACTCGAAAAAACGCGTCTGGCACGCGTCGACGCCGATGTGCCGGCCAACCTGATTCGCAAGGACGACGCCAAGGCCGTTGAACTCACCGACGCCCAGCGCGACCTGGTGAGCCACGTGTTCTCGTCACAAGTGCCCAAGCAAGACAAGGCCGAGTTTATGGTCAACCTCGCCGCAATGGGAGAGAATACCCAGCCGGTTGTCATCACCCAAAGCGAGTATATGCGACGCATGAAGGAGATGGCCAAGTTCCAACCGGGCATGAGTTTCTATGGCGAGTTGCCCGATGCCTACAACCTCACCCTCAATAGCGACCACCGCCTCATCAAGGCGATTGTCAACGATGCCGAGACGGCGCTTGCCGACTCGCTCAAGCCCATTGATGACGAGATTGCCGCCACCGACAACATCGTCAACGCCCTGCGCGACCTCGACAAGGACCACAAGGAGGGAGAGCCCGACCACAAGGAGGAAATCCAACACAACGAAGATCGTTTGGCCGAACTGCGTGCCGACCGTGAAGGCAAGATCGCACAGTTTGCCGCCACCCAGGATCGCGTCCATCAACTCATCGACATCGCCCTGCTATCCAACGGACTGCTAAAGGGCGAGGCCCTGAGCAATTTCTTGCGCCGCAGCGTCGACCTCCTTTAATGCATAATTCATAATGCATAATTCATAATTATCTCGCGTCTATTTTTCAGATAAAATAGGCGCGAGATTTTCTTTCAAGAGTAATTACTCTATAGTCTCGCCTTGGTGTGGCCCGATAGCTTATAGCGGGGGCAAAACCCGCGAAGCGGGTGACAGTCCCTAGGCGGGGGTGGAGCGAAGCGGAACCCCCGTGTCAAATGAACATTCCCCTTTATTAGCCCCTGTAGATATTATGTTTGCACTCTGAAACGCTCATTGGGGGCTCTGCCCCCAGCCGCTAAGGCTACCCCCCGGTGCGGTGTGTTATTAAAGTATTAAAAAAATTAAACAAAAGTGGGTGTATATCAGATGAATCATTAATTT
>JAFTDD010000044.1 GCA_017454355.1 Muribaculaceae bacterium | reverse complement strand
CGCCTTGGTGGGCCGTTACCCCGCCAACTAGCTAATGCGCCGCATGCCCATCCATGAACGGATTACTCCTTTCACCAACATGCCATGCGGCACGCCGGCTTACGGGGTATTAGGCCGCGTTTCCACGGGTTATCCCCCTCTCATGGGCAGGTTGCATACGTGTTACTCACCAGTGCGCCGGTCGCCGGCAGCGTGTTGCCACGCCCCGCTGCCCCTCGACTTGCATGTGTTAAGCCTGTCGCTAGCGTTCATCCTGAGCCAGGATCAAACTCTTCGTTGTTGTTATCTTGTTTCCTTTATTTCTAAAGATCGTTTTGAACAACCCTCGCTTGACCGCGGCACAAAGACGCTCGCCGAACTATTGTGTTAACCTGTAATAGTGGAATCGTTATTGACGTTGGGGACCCGGAATCCTTATTTTCGTGTTCCAAGTCTCTTGTACTGTCAAAAATTGACTTCCTTCACTGCATCATTTCAATGATCTCCTGTCGCGCTTTCCTGAGCCCCAAAGGGCCGATTTTGCGCCGCAAAATCCGGCTGACCTCCCCAGCGGGAAGGCCTGTCCCGTTTTGCGAGTGCAAAGGTACGGCGAATATTTGACATGGCAAAATTTTTCAGCGTTTTTTTGCGATTTTTTTTGAAAAAAATTTTCGGATTTTTTGATGACAAATTGCAACTTGAACAACGACAGCCGTTTAGCCGGCAGAGGCTCTTAACTGGTTTTTTGACTTTCCCAAGAAATCGCCTTCGGAGAGAAAATCGCGGCGGGCAACGCGCGACAACGGCGACAAAGCGACACGACGACACGACGACACTGAAACAAAGCGGCACGGCCGCTTTGCACTCCACTCCTTTTATAGAACACAGGCGGGAGCAAAGCGGAACGACGACACTGAAACAAAGCGGCACGGCCGCTTTGCACTCCGCTCCTTTTATAGAACGCAGGCGTGCAAAACGGCCGGGCGAGACGCGCTGTTGCGGGGGGTGTCTTTGGTTTATAAAACTTACAAATTTCCTGTTTTATTAGAGGTAGCGGCGGAGGGCGGCGTCGAGTTGGGTCGCCTCGTCGACACGTTGGACAATCTCGCCGTTAACTATAATAAAGGAGGAGGGGATGGCGTCGACGGCATAGGCCGAGACGTTGCGACTGTCGGTGCTGGCGGGGTCGTAGACGGTGATCCACGGGAGGTTCTGCGCCGCTTGGCGCCAAAGGACGTTGTCGTCGTCGAGGCTCACCTGATAGACTTCAAAGGCGGGGCCGTGGTGCTTGGTGTAGAGGTCGTTGATGACGCGGTTGAGGGCGGGTGAGAACGGAGCCTCGTAAGCGGTGAAGTTGAGCAGCACCACGCGGTGGGCTGCGGCGACCTGCTGCAGGTCGTGGCTGACGCCGCGGTAGTCTTGCAGTGTGATTGGCAGCAGCGACGTTTCCTCGAGGGTCACCTGCCGCTTGCCTGCCGCATCGGCCATGCGACGCGCCTTTTGGGCTTGGAGGATGAGGTTGACGAGGTAGGCCGTGCGCGGGTCGTCCTTGCGATACTCATTGAAGTGATTGGCAACGGCACCGATGATGCGCAGGTCGGCGGGGTCGGCAGTATCGTAAAGCGGTTGTCCACCCACCCACTTGTTGATGGCGTAATAAGAGACGATGTTGCCCGGGTCGGCGGCGATGCTTTTCGAGACGGATTGTTTCCAGGTGACGAAGTCGGCATTGGCTGTGTCGGCGACAGCAAACCGCATAGCCTCCTTATCAAGTTTGGCGAGGTCGATGGCCTGTGGGGTTCCGTCCACAGTTGCCGTGGAGGCGAACGTCGGCCAGGCTGTGGAGATAGTGAGATGGTCGATGCTGTCGATGGGGAAGCAGATTTGCTGTCCGTCGTCGGTGCGGCGCAGGCGGTAGATGTTGGGGAATTGAGGCGCGGCAGCCGAGATCTCGTAGTAGCCGCCCTCGCTCAATTGGAGGGTGTCGATGACAAGCCAGTTGCCGTTGGACGACTGCTCGAGCACGACGGGCACGGAGTCCGCACCGGCAATGTTGCCGCTGACGGAGAACTTGGCCTCGCGGTGGCAGGCGGCAAGAAGCATCACCGCCACCACGAGCATTAGGATAATGGGATTGTGTTTCATTTGTTTTTTAGTCCTCCCCCCACCCCCTCCTAAAGGAGGGGGAGAAGGGAATTTTATCAAAACGACAAGGCCGTTTTGCACTCAACTCTTTTTATTGATTAATATCACTCAAGGCAGGTTTCAGTCGAGGCCGCGGTTGTGGAGCAGTGCGGCGGCGGTGGGCTCTTGGCCACGGAAGGCGACGTACAACTCCATCGGGTCGACGGTGTCACCGGCCTCAAGGAGTTGCTTGAGTGCGAGGGCCGCATCGGGGTCAAAGGGGCTCGTCTGCTCGAATCGCACAAAGCCGTCGGCCTCGAGGACTTGGCTCCAGAGGTAGGTGTAGTATCCGCAACTATACTGGTCGTTGTCGAAGATGTGCTTGAAATAGGGGCTGCGATAACGGAACTGCACCATGGCGGGCATATTGAGTTTTGCGGCCACCTGACGCTCAAACTCACGGACGTCGATTACCTGACCGGGAGTGGGTTTGAACTTGTGCCACTCGATATCGAGCAGGGCTGCGCCAACGAGTTCAGTGGTCATGAAACCCTGGTTGAACTTGTGGCTGGCGATGAGTTTATCGACCAACTCCTGTGGGATAACCTCGCCGGTCTTATAGTGGTGGGCATAGTTGGTTAGCACTTCCGGCACGAGAGCCCAGTGCTCGTTGATTTGCGATGGCATCTCGACGAGGTCGCGGTCGACGTTAGTTCCCTGCAGGCCTCGGAATGGAGCACGGGTGAGCATTCCATGGAGGGCGTGGCCGAACTCATGGAAAACGGTTTCCACCTCGTCCATAGTGAGCAGCGAGGGGGTGTCGGCGGTGGGCGGGGTAAGGCTGGCCACGTTGAAGATGATGGGTCGTACGCTCTGTCCGTCGAAGTTGTACTCGGCTTGGAACTCACTCATCCACGCTCCTTGAGCCTTAGTCTCACGGGGATAATAGTCGGCCATAAAGACGGCGAGGTGTTTGCCGTCGGCATCTTTGACGTCATAGACGCGCACCTCGGGGTTGTATTTGGGGGCGTCTTTAATTTCGGTGAATGTGATGCCGTAGAGTTTGTTGGCGGCAAAGAAGATGCCGTTTTGCACGACGCTGTCAAGCACAAAATAGGGTCGCACTTGGTCCTCGCTGAAGTCGAATTTTTCCTTCTTTACTTTCTCGGCATAGTAATAGTAGTCCCATGGCTCGAGTTTGAAGCCACCGTCATGAGCATCGACGTAGGCCTGCATATCGGCCACTTCCTCGTCTACCTTCTTGATAGCGGGTCGCCAGAGTTGCATGAGGAGGTCCTCGGCGCGCGCCACAGTGCCAGCCATCACCGGTGCGACGGCATAGTCGGCAAAGGTGTCGTAGCCGAGCAACTGCGCCTTCTTGTAACGCAACTGGATAAGTTCATTGATGATTGCCGAGTTGTCGTGGTCGTTGCCGCGGCTGGCGGTGTTAGTGTAAGTCTCGTACATCTCGCGGCGGAGGTCACGGTCGGCAGCCGAGGAGAGGACGGTGAGGCGTGTGGAGCCGGTCGCGGTGAAAGCCCACTGTCCCTTCTTCCCCTTGTCGTCAGCCATCTTGGCGGCATCGTCGATGGTCTGCTGCGGCAGGCCGGCGAGGCGCGCGCTGTCGGCGACATAGATCACGTTGCCCGCAATCTCGGCCATGACATTGTTGGTGAAAGCCAGCGATAGAGCGGCTTGACGCTGGTTGATTGCCTTGAGGCTATCCTTGCCGGCATCGTCGAGCAGCGCACCGCCTCGCACGAAGCGCTTGTACTGCTTGTCGACAAGGCGGCGCTCCACAGCGGTGAGGTTCAGGCTGTCGGCCGAATCGTGTACGGCCTTGATGCGGCTGAAGAGGGCCGCGTTGAGATAGACCTCATCGTCTTGGGCCGTGAGCATGGGCATGATCTTCTCGGCCAGTTCTTGCATCTCCTTGGTGTTATCGCTCTCGACGAGGGCCATAAAGACGTAGGAAACTTTTGCGAGTATCTCGCCGCTATTGTCGAAGGCGAGCACGGTGTTGCGGAAGTCAGGCGCGGCAGGGTTGTTGACGATTGAGTCGATCTGCTCGTTCTGCTGCTTGATGCCGGCCTCGACTGCCGGCAGATAGTCGGCATAGGTAATCTTGTCGAAGGGCGGAATGCCATACTGAGTGGTGTATGGCTCGAGGAAAGGATTGACGTGGTTCATCTTGTCACAACTTGCGGTGGCGACGGCTATGACAGCCGCCAGTGCAAGGATAGGGATTAATAGTTTTTTCATAATTATATTGTTGATAGTTAATATTCAAAGGTGGTGATAAGCGGAAAGTGGTCGCTGGTGATAGTGTCGCCCCGCTCGAAAGCGACCGGCCGCAGGTTCCCGCGGTAGAACATGTGGTCGATGTGGAAATACATGCGGTGGCGGTTGTAGGTGCGCATATATCCACGCTCAAGTTCGGTGAAGACGTCTCGCATGTCGTTGCCGCGGATAGTGCGGTAGGGCCACGATGGCGCCACGTTGTTCATATCGCCGCAGACGACAACATCGCCCGGCGAGGCATCGATAACGCGGCGAATCAGTTCGGCCTCTGCCGCCTGCGCTTTGAACGAGTGCCGCAGTTTGTCGATTAGATTGGTCTTGAAGCGCGAGACGTCTTGGCGCGTCTCGGCTTTTCCATGAGTGACATCGACGTAGAATTTCTTGTCGGCCGGTTGCAGTCCGAAGGCTTGCAGATGGAAGCCGATAACGCGCAGTGAGCGTCCACCGGGCAGTTCCACGTCATATCCCTCGAGGTCAAAATTGAGGTCAGTGGGTTTGTCGGGATTAATCCAGTCGGGGTCGATAATGCTATCGAAATTGAGACGTTTGTAGGGATATTTGGACAGCAGCAGCACATCGTGGTAGCCCCGTTCACGATAAGGATAAGCGGCGTTGAGTTCATCTTTAATGACAGAAATAGCGGGAATCCTCTCATAGTCGATACCGCCGAGGCTGCCTTCCTGAAAGACAACGATATCCGCGTTCTTGTTGATGACGTAGGAGATGAGCGGATTGGGTTTAGGCAGTTTGTTATATTTCCACAAGCCTGTGCCGCTAACATTGAAAGACATCACGGTGACGCTACCATGAGGCAACGGTGCGTCGACAGGCAGCGAGGCCGCTCCGGCTCCTATAGAAACGATGGTGAGCAATTGAGGCAGCGAGATGAACAGCGCAACCAGAGTGGCGATGGAGCCCCTCCAGTGGCGCATCAGAGCAGTGACAGCGAGCCAAAGCACGGCCAGTGCCGCCACAAACGGCAATGCCAGGCATGCCACAGCCGGCATCGACCACGTGCGCGGATCGATAAAGCCGCCGAAGGCGCATGTCAATAACGCGACGATAACCGTCACGTCAACGATGGCGAGCGCCACTTGGAAAACTCTGAATATAGGTCTCTTTAGTTTCATTTGTCGTTTGAAAGCAGCCACGTGGTTGCTGAACGTTCCATTAGTTGTGATAACCGTCGCGGCTTGCACGGGCGAGGAGGTCGCGTTCGGCGGCCGTGAGGGAGTCGTAGCCGCTGCGGCGAACTTTGACGAGCACTTCGTCCACTTCCCGCTCGGAGGGAGCGCTGTTAGTTTTTCGTTGTTCGTCTTTTGTTGTTTGATTTAGAGATTTTGCTCGCCAAGCCGTCCACAGGTCGAGAGGCGCAGTGGGCAGTCGGGTAATATCGGTTCCTCGCGTAACAAGGTAGCCGAAAGCCAGTCCGGTTGCCGCGCCCCCCAGGTGAGCAATGTGCCCGCCGGTGTTTGAGCCTAGGCAAAGGAAGTCAATAGCGACAATCACGATGGCGACCCACTTGAGTTGGACGGTGCCAATCAAGAAGAGGTTGACACGATATGTTGGTCGATAGGCCGTGATGCCGAGCATAATCGCAGTAACGGCACCTGAGGCTCCGATGAGCAACGCCGGTCCGGACAAATGGCGGAAGGCGAGAAAGAATAGGATGGCGGCAGCGGCTCCGGCGACACCGCCGAGCAGATATAGCGCGACGAGTTGACGCCCGGAGAAAAATTCCATAAACAAGTTACCCATCCACCATAGCCATAACATATTGATGATGATGTGCCAAAGGTCGATGTGGGCAAACATGTGTGAGAGCAGAGTCCAGAGCCTGAGGACGAGTTCATCCGGCGCCATTGGCATGGCGAGCATCAAATCGATGACATCAGCCACCTGTCGCTCTCCACCGGTGAGCATGGCGACGACCATCGCCAACCGCGCGACGACAAAAACCGTCACGTTGATGATGATGAGCCATTGCAAGGCCGTGAAATGCCGCTTGCCGTTCATGGGTAGAGAGTAGCGTAGTGAACTAATTAGTAATTACTATCGGTAGAGGTTATTGCGGATGCCACCGCGATACCAATAGAGAAGCACAAAGATCCCGAATAGCATACCGCCGAGGTGGGCGAAATGGGCCACGTTGTCGCCGGCGCCGTTGTGGAGGCCCGCCAGGAGTTCGATTACGGCGTAACCCAGCACGACCCATTTGGCCTTGATTGGCGCGACAAAATAGATGTAGATTGGCAAGTTGGGCAAGAAGAAGGCGACGGCGAGCAGGATGCCGAAAACAGCACCTGAGGCGCCGACGGTGACCATCTGATTATACAACGGATTGAGGTCGATGTGATGCTCTACAACCGTTTGATAGTAATTCATCTCGCCATACATTTGGCCGATGGAGTCGACAATGGAGGGCATCATAAAATGCCAGGTGGCTTGCTGGACGATTGCCGCGCCAATGCCACAAATAATATAATAAATAAGGAAACGCTTGGGTCCGACAATCATCTCGATGAGACGCCCGAACATGAAGAGGGCAAACATATTAAAGAAAAGGTGCCCTATGCCCGAGTCGTCGTGCATGAACATATAGGTGAACAACTGGAGTGGGTTAAAGTCGCTTCCCTTGAAGTAGTGCATGCCGAGCAAAGCAGTGAGGTCAACGGTGCCATGCAATAAAACAGTCGCGAGCCAAAGCAGGCAGTTGATGATGAGCAGATGCTTGGTGACCGGTGGCATCGAACTGAGAGTTGGAGAGCCGAATTGAATCATATATCAATGAATAAAAATCAGTTAAAAAAGGTTGGCGTTGCAAGTCGCCCAAAATCGGCACAAAGTTAGTGAAAAAGCATCTAATTATACTGAAAAACATGTCAAAAGATGAAAAAACAGCAAAAAAATCATTTTTTTTGCCAAAAAATTTTGCACAAAGCATTGTTTTGACTATATTTGCGGCACAGAAAACCAATTTCTAACATTTATCAACCATTTTATTAACAACCATTATGAACAAAACTGAACTTGTTAACGCTATCGCCGCCGGCGCCAACCTGACCAAGGTGAGTGCCAAGGCTGCTTTGGAGGCTGGTCTCGCTGCTATCGCCGACGCTCTTGCCAAGGGTGACAAGATTGCTCTGATTGGCTTTGGCACATTTGCTGTTGCAGATAAGAAGGCCCGCGTGGGTGTGAAGCCGAGTACCGGCGAGAAGATTGAGATTCCCGCCAAGAAGGTTGTGAAGTTCAAAGCCGGTGCCGAACTTGCCGACAAGGTGAAGTAACAAGCACTGTTTGACCAACATCAAGACATGAAGCGCCCCCCGGTAGCATTGCGAAATGCACCGAGGGCGCTTTTATAATTCTTAATTCATAATGCATAAATCATAATTAGGGTGGGAGCATGTTAAAAAACGATAACGAGTGCGGTGGAGGTTTGCGTGGACGATAATTAATGTGTACCTTTGCACAACCGGCTCTACAATTATAACAAACTAAACAAATTCATAATCATGGCAAATAACGAATGGATAGCAGGTCACTCCTACCTGCTGAGGTTGTCGTCTGACGGCAACGACAAAGACAGTCGCACATTTATTGTTGAGGGCGACGATGGCGAACGCTATAGCGTTGATAAACTAAAGTTTCAAATTGGCAGTGAGTTGCCAGAGGCGATTCACTGCATGTTGTCGACGACCAAAAACGGCAAGCCGCAATTCAAGCAAGATATCAAACGGCTCATCGTGCAGTTCTACACCAATGGCGAGGAATATGAGTTCACGGTGATTGAGCCCAAAGGCTATGACACCTACAAAGTGCAGGACGACCACGGCATCTTCTTCAAATTGACGGTGCCATCAGGCACTCGGCTGGCGGTTGGCCAGCGGGTGAGGTGCGTCACAGAGTTCAATATCCGAAGCGACGTGCGGCTGCGGCTGGCAATCTTCAACCACGACAGCGGCAAGACACTCACCATCGACGAACTGATGGAAGCCGTGCCATGCCGCGACGCAGAACTGGAACGATGGCTGCGCAACATTGCTGTGCCAAGCCTGCTGACACACAATCAAACCGACGACGGCGAACTGGTGGACAGTCTGACGGTGGTGAACCTGCTGAGCCAGGCCAACGATGAACTGAACAAATGGATTGAGAGCCAAAGCGGTCGCTTGACCGAGCAACGCGCTAACATTGTTGTCGGCGCGATGGAATATTTAATTGCCCTGTGCCGCTACCTGCTCGAGGGCTGTGACATCCTGACGGTGCTCTCCGGCGAGACGCGACGCGCCGAGCGCGAGTGCCTCTCGCACATCATCGACGACACCGGCGACCGCATCGAGGGCTTCAACCTGGTGAGACGCGGCGAGCACGTGTCGTTTATCAGCGACCTGCTCAACAAACTCAAGGTAGCCCACTACATCTATCAGCCCGAGCGCCAACTGGGAATATTGATGACCATCTTCAGGCTACAGCCGGAACTGATTAACGAGAATATGGGTCACATCTTTGATGTGATACGCGGTTGGGGGTTGGACAACCTGAAGACCGAGCCATTTCGCAAGGCGTTTATCGACCAGTTGGAGATATACATCAACGAGAACAGCCACCAGATTGACCGCTTGACGGCAATCGAGAGCGCCGCCGAGGCCAGTGGCGTGTCGCAGATGATTAGCGCGCTGGCCATCCAAATGCTAATCGTTAATCCGTCGCACGACAACGTTGCTCTTGACATTAACCGCTCTCGCCTCTACCGTTATCTGACGCTCCAGGGCCCATACGGCAAGGAGAAACTGCTGACCAAGAGCCGTCTTGTGCTTGCAACCGGCGCCTATGGCTGGCGCACGGAATGGGAGTGGAACGACACTCGCCAGGCTGTGACTCTTCTCACCAAGTGTATCAACCACCCGGCTCCGATTGTGGAGTCGGCACCGCGCGTGTTCACCGGTCGCCGGATGCGGGTGATTGTTGACGGCAAGCGCGTGGAAGTGATGCCGCTGGTGTCGTCCAACAGTTGCCGCGACATCTTCACCGAGGGCACACTGCCCGTTGACTGGCTGCAGGTGCGCCTACCCGAGACGTTACAGACGTCGTCGCTACGCAGCCGCGGCATGAAGACGCGCGTTGACTGTTGGAAAAGCATTGAACGGCACTTGACCACCGAGCGCGCCGTTGCCGGTGGCGGCAACGCCACCCCCACCGCCTCACGCGGCCGTTGGCCGGCAAACGGCCAAATGGTACACGTGACCATCGACAGCATCGACGACCGGCGCCAGCGGCTGAAGTGCACCGTTGTCGACGAGGGGCTCGAGGGCGAGGGATGGCTCAATTACAAGGACATCTTGCCCTATAACATCTCGCCTGACGACAACGACTTCCTCTTCCGCCAAGGACAGCAGAGCGAGCAGATGGTGTTCAACGCCATCGTTATGGGGCGCGACGCCGAGGGTATGCTAACTCTGGAGATGAAAGACAGCGTGGTGAAGCCATTCTTTGAGGAACTGGCACAACCCGGCCAGGCATATATCGCCGCCATCACTTATAAGAACCGCCGCAACGGCCTCTTCTCGTGCATCACTCGGCAAGGCTTCACGATGTGGCTGCCCATCACGCCGGAGTTTGAGGAACTGACCAGCGGCACCTACGTCGAAGTGGTGGTTGACAAAGTGCACGAGGGTTTCAACATCATTGGGCACATCACTCGCGAGGCCGACTCGAGCGAGATTTTTGACACGAGCGTACCATTCCACGTGTTGATGCACAGCATCTATGACGGCACAATCGAGCCTGAGGATGAGACAGAGACCGACGACGATGTGGTGCGCACAGCCGATGATGTGATTGACGCGGCGGCCATCCGCGAGTTGGCACTTGTGCTGTTGCATCTGGCCGAGAGCGAGGGCGACTACCTTCGCGGCTATGACCTGGTGTCGGCGGCACGCCTGCTTGCCCTGGCGATTGACGACGAGCCGATTGTTTCAAATTGTGACAACCATCAGCACCTGATTGAAGCGCTGCACGACTTTGCCACCAACAAGAAGTTGGACAGCGACAGGCTTGAGGCACTGCGGCCGGCGGCCGGCGGCAGTCAAGCGGCATGGCGCCTGTTCAACAAACTTTATGCAGCCGACAGCATCGGCAAACCCGAGCGCCTGGAGTGGCTGTTGAGTGTGACCCGCGCGACGGCCTCGAGCAGCGCCACACGCGGCAGCATCAGCCAGATTGCCCAGTTGGCCATCTCGTCAACGATGCTTGCGGCCAACGGCATCACGGCGGCCGACGCCGAGATCGACAAGCAGATGAGGTCGCTGCTCAACGTTGGAGCCAGCGACTCGCCGATCGGTCGCTACTACGGCATCGAAGACCTGTTCACCGAGTTCAAGGCAAGCATCATCTACCCCGCCGTCAAGGCCGGCAGCCACATCAAGCCCAATCCACGGCAACAGTTGCACCACATCATGGAGCGCGTGGCGGGCATGCTCAACGCGCTGGGCGGCAAACTATATCTGGGTGTGAACGACATGGGATATGCCAACGGCCTGGTGGACGACTTCAACTACATCACGTCGCACGAGAGCGGCGAGCCTCGCGACAAGTTTGCACTGATGGTGCGCAACGCCATCTACGACCTGCTGGGCGTGGAGGCCGGCCGCTATGTGCACTGCCGCTGGGATGACCAGAGCACCGACCGGCCCGTCTATGTGCTCGACATCGAGCCATCGCCGGCTGTGGTGACTGTGGACGGCGTGGCGTGGGAGCGTCAGGACAGCCGCACCATCGAACTCAAGCCGACGCAACTCGAGCGCTTCCGCCAGGATCGCAAACGGCAGTATGACAAAATCATAAGGGACATGAGTGATGCTCAAGAAGAGGCGATGCCTGCCGACGAAGAAGTCGTGCCGGAGGTCGCCGCCGTGATTGGCACTCCCGCTCCGGCTGCGGCTCCCGCCGAGGCGCGCGCCGAGGCCGACACCGTGGAGCCCGAGCGCCGGGTGAAGACGGCCGTCAGCCGTCCCAACGTGCTCCACAACTATGAGGACGGATTTGTTGACGACGTGATTGGCTACATCTACTTTATGCCGGGCGGCAAATATCAGATTGCCAAGCAGGACCGCTATCTTGAGGACCGCAGCGAACTCGCGCTTGCGGTGCATGAGGACGAGGAGAACGGCTGGCTGGTGATGATGTATGAAGACACGTCGGTGGTGAAGGTGCCCATCCGCGACATTCTCGACAAGAACGAAGATACCGCCTATAATTATTGCAGCACCCAACCGCTAGTGTACGCAATCCCGATGCGCCCGAGCGACTCGCTGCTGCAGGTGGTGCGCGACCTGAAACAGAAATGCTACTATCGCGTCGACACGATGGACGACATCGCCGGCGGCAACATCAACAGCGACGGCGAGCGCCTTTGCCACACGTCGACGCTGACGGTGCTGCGCTGCGAGCGCGTGCCGGAGGGCTTGCTGCCCACGTTCCAAGACGGTCGCGGCAAGACCCACCGTCAGGCCGGATATGACGTGAGGCCCGGGCGCGATGGCGTGGAGCAAGCGATCAACGACCTGCTGGCTCCGCTCTCCGCAGAAAGTAAAGGCTAACGTACGCGCACCAGTTCGTCGTTATCGAGATACCACAGATAGGCCTCCAGTTGCGGCGGCCGCATCGCCTGGTCAAGCAACTCGGCATATTCCTTGATTTGCCTCAAATGCTTTTGCGGCCGCTCGCTGCCGGTCTTGAAATCGACAACGATGACGGTTTCATTGGGGCGACGAATGACACGGTCCGGGCGCTTGACAACCACTTCGTCTTTGCCGGTCCTCAAGACGATTGAGCGCTCGTTGAGCACCTCGTTGTCATCGGCCCACCACTGGATCGCGTTTGACGGCACATCTCCCACATCGCATTTCAAGTCATTGTGCCATCGCGCCGTTTGTGGCGGATTATTGACCATGCGGCTCAACAGTTGGCTCAAGGCATTGGCATCCATCGGGCTATCCGGAGGCAGCGTGGCCAGGTCGCCGGCCACGGCATTGGCGGCCTGGACCTCGTCGCCGCGATAGTTGATGAGCGACATTGCGCGGTGCACTATCAAGCCGATGGTGCGGCGGCTGTCGCCGTTATCGCCCTTGGGCAACATCACCTCCACGCGAGGCTCCTTTACCTGCAAGTCCCTGGCTGTGATTTCCAATGGCTGACACACTTCCTCATTATTCGGTTTATCTTTTATCTTATCATCGCCGAGTGTCCACCAGTTGAGAGTGGCGACGTCGGCGAGTTGCGCTTGTGTCGTGTCAGGTTGTTCGCCGTCCTGCTCCAGCTCCTTCAGCTCGGCATAAAGGTCACGCATTGACTTGATGTCATTCTGCTCAACCTGCCGCAGCCCAGGCAAGCTGAGGCTCGGCACGGCGTGATTAATCAGCGTCGCCACGCTCTGCGACTTGGTCATATCGAGATTGTCGACTTGCCCGGCAGGGAGCAAATCAAGAGTGAACAGATGCAGCTCGTGGCGCGGCCGTGTGAGAGCCACATAGGTTTTGTTCATCAAATCGATGAGCACGTTGTGGTCATATTGCGAAAGCATGCCGGACAGGGTTGGGTTGTTGCCGCTCAATTGGTTAATCTTGCGCAGCAGGTCTGTCCGAACCGGTATAAGCGGCGGGAGGGTGTTTAAATCGATGTCCGGCAGCATCGCCTTTCCGTTCTGTTCAGTCCACTCCCCCTTTGTGACCCATAAGTAATGATTAGCCTCGTTACTCTTGCCGTTAATGTTCCAATCGGCAAACGGGATGATGACGCAATCAAACTCCAGTCCCTTGCTCTTGTGGATTGTGAGCACCTGCATGGCGTCGGCTCCTTCACCGCCGGGGACACAAAGGTTGTTCTTGTTGGCGTCCCAATACTTGAGGAACTCGTGGATTGAGCCACCTTGAGAGCGCATGAAGTCGGCCACAATGTCCTGCAAGGCGAGCAGGAAAGTGACGTCGGCATGCTCGGGGTTACCGGCAAGCAGCAGCCTGCTGATCAGGTTCTCGACGATAGCGTCGACTGTGAGCGGTTCGGTGTTTCCACTTGGCAGCAATGAGTTGATTGTCTCCTTGATTTTCGAGTCGTCATAGCCGGCGATTTCTTGCACACAACGGGCCATCACGCCGCCCACGGCCTGGGCGTCTTTGGGCAGCACGTTCTCCTCTCTCATGCGGCGGATAAAGAGGTTGAGCAGCACGCAGAGGCGCTGTTCGCGCTGTTGGGTTGTTAATCCGCCTGTTTCTTTTTGGTCGGCGCTGGCCGTGTTGTCCTCATCATCCTCGCTCGCAAACCTGGTGATGTCGAGCAGGCGAAGCATATTGATGACGATTGTCACGGCCGGGCTGTTGGAAACGAGCATGGCCTCGTCGCTTGCCACATTGATGACATACGGCCTGGCGGCCTGAACACCCAACAGGCGCGTCACGCGGTCGTTGTGGGCGATGATTGCATTGACAATCTCCTTACCCTCATCATTCTTATTAACGAGGATACCCATCTTGGACCATGAGCCAAGGCGGCGGTGAATGTCGAGCAGATAGGCCGGCAGCATGTCCAATACGGCTTTGTGGGCGATGGTTTTGTTTATCTTGACATCGTCCGGCAGAACGGAAATCGGCGATGTGACAATTCTGACAAGGCCCTGTCCCACATCGTCCATCGCCTTCGACACTTTTTGCTCATACTCATGATAAGTCTCGCTGAGTTCCGAGCCGAAGAAAGCAATCAACTTGCCGACCAAGGCGTTGTTAAATTGGACGATGTTGCGCAGGCTGCGAAAGTTAGTGTCGAGATTGAGCACATCACAGTTGCCGCGCATGTGGCTCTCAAGAGTGGTCTGGAAAAGTTCCGGGTCGGCGTTGCGGAAGCGGTAGATGGCCTGCTTGCTGTCGCCGATAATCAAGTCGACGGGCGATTGCGCGCCGGCTATGCTGTCGTCCAGTAGCGGCTTAAAGTTGTAATATTGCTTGCTGCTGGTGTCCTGAAACTCGTCAATCATATAGTGATTGATCACACCGCCTGTGTGCTCATACATGAACTCGACGCCACTATCGAGCACCTGGCCAATGAGTTGGTTGGTGTCGCTGATGAGGATTGTGTTGTTCTCCAGGCGGAACTTAGTCATCTCGCGGTCAAGCACTCCAAGCAGTCCGAGCGTGCCCAGGTGTTTGGCGATAAAATCGAGCAGATTGTAGCGGTTGATATTATAGAGAATGTGTTGCCGCGCCCGCTGCAGGTCGGCAGATAATGCCAACACTACATCTTCAGTCAACATTTCAAATTTCTCTTTCTTGATGCACTTCTCAACCTCCAACTCATCATTTTTCAAGAAGACACCGGGGTTACCGGTTATAACATTTGTGGCATTGCAGGTATTTTTAAGTCCGCGTATTGTATCCTCGACAGTGAGGCCATGACGGCTGAGCACGCCCACCAATTCGTCACGCAGGGTATCGGCCGTTTGCTGCAGCGCGTTATCGCTGGTTTCGCACTCTATCGCTTTCTTGAATGCGCGCATTTTACTCAGATCAAGCGTGTCGTCGTCATTAGGGTAGAAATAGCGCCTTATGTCGCCGATGCTCTGCATGAACACCTCCTTACCCAAATTTTCACACAACTTGATTAAATCAAGACCGTTATAGACCGAGCGCCAACTGCCTCCATCATTCATCTTGTCGGCAATCATGTCTTGCACCCATTGCTCAACATCGGTCAACCGGTCGTCCGCGCGATGGCGTGTGATACCCAACGAGTGGAGGAAATTATTGACGGCAACGGCGGCGACATAGTTGCTGTTGATTTGCAATTCATAGTCATAACTTCGGTTGAGTTCGCGGGCAAAAGTGCGCAGGATATTCTGGAAAAAGGCATCGATGGTGCTCACGTTGAATAGGCTATAGTTCATCAGGATGTCGTTCAACGCCTCACGCGCCTTGTCAAGGATAGCCTGTTTTTTATCGCCTTTAAAATTCAAGTCTCGCTCAAAGTCGATATAATAATTGCTCTTCTGCGGATCGGTCGCCAACTCATAGAGGCGGTCGATGATGCGCTCTTTCATCTCATCGGTAGCCTTGTTGGTAAAGGTGATGGCGAGCATGTGACGGTGATAGTTGCGCTCGCGGCGCAAGGTCAGCCGGCCGTCGGGTTGCTCGACAAAAAGCAACTGCTTGATGAATAACTTGGCCAGAGTGTAGGTCTTGCCGGAGCCGGCACTGGCCTTGATGATGGTGAGTGGTTTGCCTGACATGATATAGGGATGATTATTTAACGTTAAAACCCATGTCGCGCAGCAGTCGCGCCGCCTTGTCGCGCACATCGCCCTGCAACAGGATTTCGCCTCCACGGGCGCTGCCGCCGCAAGCGCAGGCGCGCTTGAGCCTGGAGGCGAGGTTCTGCAACGCGTCGTCGCCGGCCACAAGGTCGGTGATGATAGTCGCCTGCTTGCCGCCGCGTCCTTTGCGCTCAAAGGCGATGTGCACCGGGCGGTGCCCCTGCCGGGAGAGCGCGTCGCTCGAGGCGGCCTCGGCCGCCGGCTCGTCGCCCTCAGAGGCCTCGGCGCTACTCACGCCGAAGGCATTGCCGAGAATATCTTTCCAATCTTCCATAGTCTATCGTTTAGTAATTAGTAATTAGTTGAGGCGGTTGCCGCAACTCAACACTCGCTACCTCTTACTCTCTATTTAAGTCGTTAGTCGTTACCCAGGTTGAACGGTGCGCCGTGCTAACATTAATATCCATTAACCATAGATGCATCGATATTATTTGAAAAAATTAATGGATATTCATGGTAATTCATGTTAAAATAATCGGCGACTGTCACAAGGCTTCAATGTAGAAACTGAAGGGGCGGAAACCGTCGTTGCAACTCACCATCGCGCTCATCGGGTCACGCATCCAGCCGTCAAAGAAATTGCCCTCGCCACGAGCCAACGCCTCCACAAACGGACGCATCGTTTCCCACGCCGCCGGACATAGGCCGTCGGGGCGCTCGCCGTGGTGCGAAACCCACTGCTGCCCCACCGTCACGTCACAGGCGTGCTCTATAGGGTTCTCAAATCGCGCCATCAGGTCCTCATAGACCGTCTGGCGCACCGCTGTTATCCTCACCTTTGGCATAATCACCGCAAAGTTACATAAAAAACTCTACACTGCAAGCGCCATTTTGGACATATCGGAAATTTTCATTATCTTTGTACATTCATCAATAATGACTGACGAAAACTATGGCGACAAATGACGACCGCAAGGTGATTTTCTCGATGGTGGGAGTGAGCAAGACCATTGAGCAGAACCAGAAACAGGTGCTCAAAAATATTTATCTGTCATTCTTCTATGGCGCGAAGATAGGCATCATCGGCTTGAACGGCTCCGGCAAATCGACGCTGATGAAGATTATCGCCGGTATTGAGACAAAGTACCAGGGCGAGGTGGTGTTCGCGCCGGGCTACACAGTTGGTTATCTGCCGCAGGATCCGCAACTCGACCCGGCGAAGACGGTGCGCGAGGTGGTGCAGGAGGGTGTGCAGCACGTTGTTGACGCGCTCAAGGAATATGAGGACATTAACCTCAAGTTCGGGCTGCCGGAGTACTATGAGGACCAGGACAAGATGGACTCCCTGTTCGCGCGCCAGGCCGAGTTGCAGGACATCATCGACGCCACCGACGCGTGGAACCTTGACAGCCGGCTTGAGCGCGCTATGGACGCGCTGCGCTGCCCCGACGGCGACTCCCCCACCGTATACCTGAGCGGCGGCGAACGCCGCCGCGTGGCCTTGTGCCGCCTGCTGCTGCAACAGCCCGACGTGCTCCTGCTCGATGAGCCCACCAACCACCTCGACGCTGAGAGCATCGACTGGCTCGAGCAACACCTGCAGCAGTATGCCGGCACAGTGATTGCCGTCACCCACGACCGCTACTTCCTCGATCATGTGGCCGGCTGGATTCTCGAACTGGACCGCGGCGAGGGTATCCCCTGGCAGGGCAACTACAGCAGTTGGCTGGAGCAGAAGACACAACGCATGGCACAGGAGGAGCGCACCGAGAGCAAGCGCCGCAAGACGCTCGAGCGCGAACTCGAGTGGGTGCGCATGGCCCCAAAAGCGCGCCAGGCCAAAGGCAAGGCACGCCTCAACAGTTACGACCGCCTGTTAAATGAGAGCGTCAAGGAGAAAGAGGAGAAACTCGAAATCTTTATCCCCAACGGCCCGCGCCTGGGCAACAAAGTGATTGAGGCTCATCATGTGGCAAAAGCGTTCGGCGACAAACTGCTCTTTGACGACTTGAATTTCACGCTGCCGCCTAATGGCATCGTTGGCGTCATCGGCCCCAACGGCGCCGGCAAGACGACACTGTTCCGCCTGATTATGGGACTGGAGCAGCCGGACAGCGGCACGTTTGAGGTGGGTGAGACAGTGAAAGCGGTGTATGTTGACCAGCAGCACACGAGCATTGACCCGGGCAAGAGCGTGTATGAGGTGATTTCGGGCGGCGTGGAACTGCTGCGCATGGGCGGCCGCGACGTGAACGCGCGCGCCTATCTGTCGCGGTTCAACTTCACGGGCGTCGACCAGCAGAAACTGTGCGGCGTGCTCAGCGGCGGTGAGCGCAACCGCCTGCAATTGGCGCTCGCCCTCAAGCAGGAAGGCAACGTGCTGCTGCTGGACGAGCCCACCAACGACATCGACGTGAACACGCTGCGAGCACTCGAGGAGGGCCTTGAGGACTTCGCCGGATGCGCCGTCATCATCAGCCACGACCGCTGGTTCCTTGACCGCATCTGCACCCACATTCTGGCCTTTGAGGGCGACAGCAACGTGTTCTTCTTTGAGGGCAGTTACTCGGAGTACGAGGCCAACCGCATCAAGCGCTTAGGCAACGAGCAACCCAAGCGCATCCGCTACCGCAAGTTAATGGAATGAGAAGGCACAGATTTTTTTAACATGAATTTCCATAAATTATCCATAAATTTTAGACAAGAGAACAAGAGGAAGTTTGAGGACACGAGATTATCTTTCTAAAATAACTAATGGATAATTTGTGGAAATTTATGTTTACTGTTTTGATTAATTTATCTACTTTGTTTGAAAGCGCCCTAACGGGTATAAAATGATGTTTTGCGGATTAATTTGTACCCGAAATGGTGTAAATTAAGAAAAATATTCGAAAAGTTACCTTGAGGTATATTACCTTTGGGTAACTTTTTTGTACTCTCCGACCTCTCGTCTATTTACGTCTATTTACGTCTACCTACAATCCGCAACCATAATATACTCACGAAAATTTTCGAAAATTAATATTTCACGTAAAAAACGTAAAACTTCACGTAAAATCCGTAAAATAGTAATTTACGATATTTTACAATAAATTTTACGAATTTTACGAGAGCAATTTTTCGTAAATTTTCGTAAGTATATTCAGGGTTGCGTTTTTTAGGATTTGGGGAGATAGGTACGGTTGCGGTTGGAGCCGCGAGCGGCGAGCAGACCGTCAGCGACCATCGCGCTGAGGTAATGACGTGTCCGTTGGGGGCTCAGTCCGATGTATGCGGCCACACTGGCGGCGTTGCACTCACCGTGGCGAGCGATAAAATCCATAATTATCGCTCGTTTATCGCTCGCGTCACGCAGTTTATCGCTCGCCATGCCACCGTTATCACTCGTTGTGGCAATAAACCGGTCTATGTCATGACGCAAGTGTCTAACGTGCAAATCAATCATCGTATCAACAAAGATGCTGACGTCATCTTGCTCTCGACTGTCAACAAGCGACTGGATATATTCCGCCTTATCTTCCCGCAATACCTTAGAGGGTAAAACTCCATACTCTATTTGAAGCAAATTCATTAATAGCCTTGCCATACGACCATTGCCATCGGCCCATGGGTGAATAGTCACTAACTCATAGTGGGCAATAAAACTCAACTCTAACACAGCGATAACATCTAACTGATTAATCGCGCGACGGCGTTTGTTTAGTTCACGGCAGAAATGCTGTAACCGTTCTGGAACCTTCAAATAAGACATATAAGAACGTCCACCGACTCCCGCAGTCACGTTAAGTTTTCGCAACTCTCCACGCGCGGCATTGAAGCAACCACTCATTGCCTTATATTCGCTGCCGGTGTGCTCCATCACTCGTGCCGATAATGAGCATAGCCACTCCACTGTGATGTCTTCATGTCGCTTTATCCACTCTATTCCGTAATCATAAGCCGCTTTCAGGTCAAGATTCATCATCTGCTCAATGAGAGTTCGCTTATTGCTCGTTATGCCTTGCTCAAAGAGTAATTGGGCTTCCACCTCGGTCACAGTTGAGCCCTCAATAGCCGTTGAATGTGTAATAATGGAATACAGATAGAACTTATCATAGTCTATCTGTTGGGAAATACCCAAGTCGTTATACCGATTGAGTACTTTCTTCAGTTCCTCTCGTCTATCATTAGCCTTCATGACATCTTCACCAGCATTACTCCCCTACTCCTTTTTACAATACTTCGGTAAAAAAAAATGAAAAAGTGCTATAAATAATTGTTTCGCGTCTATTTTCGTCAATAACAACGTCTATTTTCGTCATTTTTTTATTTTAGACGTGAATTGACGTTGTCATAGACGTGAATAGAAGTTAACCTCAAAAATTTACCGAACTATTGTTTTAGCTGGGGACAAAATAATTTTGCCACAAAAATAATGTATTTTTCCCAAATGGGCAAATAACAAAGAACGGTAATGATAAAAACGGTGCCCGCCGACGGACGTGGAGGCCATGCCGGCGGGCACTTCTCACTAATTGGTGAAGAAATCTATTTTACCGCGTTCTATCGCACCTCCCGAAGAAGGAGAATGCGGGAGACACTTCACTTCACGACTTTCTTGCCGTCCGTGCCGATGTAGAGGCCACGAGCGACGCCGTCGAGCGACGAGCCGACGTAGCGACCGTTAATATCGTAGTAGCGCACCGTAGCATCGGAGTCGGCATTGAGGTCGGTTATGCCGGTCTCGATGGTCGCATCACTGCTGATGATGCTCACCTTGATGTTGTCGAGGGCGTTGGCATCGCTTGCTTTCACCCGGCACGGCGCGCCGACGCTCTGCTCTGCCTCCCAAGCCTCAATAAGTTCGACTGCCACAGTGGCCTGATACTCTTTTCCGACTTCCAAGGCGGCTGTGCTGTGGGAGGCATCGATGATGACACCTTGACCTTGTTGACCAGAATTAGAACTATAAGCACGCAATTTCAAACCATCGTACCAACCCCTAATGGTGACAACCTGACAAGGCAGCGGCAATTCGGCGATGACACGTGTCAAATCGATTGAGCCTATCTGCACATCAGCGCCAGTGGTCAGTTCCGGAACGGCACTCAATGTAATGGTCGGAGCCACGCCGAGGGCACTGAGCGTACCGCTCACTTTCTCCACACCCACTCCGGCGTTCAGCGAGGCAACGGCCTCGCCGGCCAGCCGCGCCCAGTTGCCCTGGCCGTCACTGACGTAGGCATACATGCCGTCCTCGGTTATCTGCGCCACGGTGAGCAGATCGCTGATGGTAGCCTCGTCGCCCTCGTTGAGTGTGAGAGCATCGGCAAATGTGATGGCCATCACTGGAGCCTCCTTGAAGGTGACTTTGACGCGCGTGTTGACGCCCTTCATGATGAAGGTGTAGTGGGTGGCGTCCACCCGGGTGAGGCTCACCTCGCTTGTGATCTCGGTTTGCATCACCAGGAAGCCGCTGCCGCTCACCTCATAGATGGTCACGGCATCGACCTCATAGCCATCGGCCGGCGTGGCGGAGATGGTAACCGTCTCGCCCTCGGCGGCGTTGGCCTTATCGACTGTCGCGCTGCCATTGGTGGCACTGAGCACAGTGACAGTGTACGTGGGTGCGGCCGCGCCCTCAAAGACAGCCTCTATCTCAATATTCTGGGCCGGCATAACAAACGAGTACTCGGCACCCTCGGTGACAGTGGTCACATCGGTGAACAGGTTGCGCACCTGCATGCGACGCGGGCCGCGGGCGGGATCGCTGCCGCCTTCCACCTCATAGACGGTATAGACATTAAACGACTTGAACGTCGCGCCATCATCGCCGGTGAGCGTCACGGTGACCGTCTCGCCCTCGGCAGCCGCATTCACGCCGGGCAGCACGGTGCAGTTCTCGGCTTTGGCAACGGTGACAGAATAGGTGGGCTCGGTGGGCTCGCCGGTCGCCTCAAAAGTAGCGCTGACGCGGAACTCGGTGCCGGAGACGTAGTTCTCGGTGAGCGCGTTGGGGAATGACTCGGGCAGCACAAACGTGTAGTGGACATCATCAACGCGCGTTACCTCGACATTTCCCTGACCGATAAATGACACGGCAGGCGCGTTGTGAGGACGAGGGGGAGCATAGTCGGGCTCGTCATCATCAATGATGGGCTCGTAACCGGCGAGCACCGTGAGTTCGGTTAAGGCATAGCCGGCATTGGGAGTGACGGTGAGGGTGACAGTCTCGCCAATCTCGGCCGTAGCCTTGTCGGCAACAACGCTGCCGCCTGTCATGCTCTGGATGCTGATGGGAAAGCCGGCGCTCGCTGTGAACGCCGTCACCGCCACCACCGTCAGCACGAGCAGGCGCAGCATTGAGTTGGTAATTTTGTTGTTCATAAACCTAAAAAATGATTTGTTAAACTTAGCGTGAATTAGTGTCACAAAATTACCATTGCAGATAAAGACGCGCAATAATCTGTGGTACGAAGGCGAAACGATAGATACAAAAACGACACTTTGGGTTCAAAATGACACTTTCGATACAAATTAGTAGCCCCGGAAACGGAAATGAGCATAATTTTTCACTAATTTTGCAAAGAAAAGACGAGTTCCCAAGATGATTAGCGAAAGTGAATTGATGAGATGCTGCTCAATGGCGGCGACGGCCTACGTGTGTTCGAGCCTGTTCACGGCCGTAGTGCGGTGGTTTCACACATGTGACGGCACCGGCGATGACCGCGCGTACTACTATCCGGGCCGCATAGTCGCTTCAATCGCGTTTTTGTTGCCATTACTGCTACTCCCCTACGCGTGGAACCCATCCGATGATGAGGCATGGTTGCTGTCGAGAGCCTTCTTCCCTATCGTGCTGCCCACGAGTGCCATAGCGATGTTGCTCGCATACTTCGGTTCCGTCAAGCAGTGGCACCGCTGGCGCGCATGGGTGGTGAGGCTGTGTATTCCGGTCGCGTGCCTGATTTTAATCTTGTTCGCCCATAGCGTCATACCGGGCTACCGCTGTCCGCTTGGCACTCACAACGTGCTCAAGGCCGTCATTACGGCCATCGCCGCGCTCAGCACGGCAGGCACCGTTGCCGCGGTGCTGAAGTTGGTGAGATGGACGCGTGAGGCAATGGAAGACGATTACAGTAACGAAGACGACTTTCCCATCGGCTTTGCCCGTCGCATTGTGCTAATGACATCTCTGGTGCTCACAGTGCTGTGGGTCGGGTTCGCCATCGGTAATCGCGGAGTAATGGCCATTATTCAATTGATAATGACTGTAGTGAATGTACTCTTATTGCTGATGGTGCTGCCCACACACCGCCACCGCCCCATAGCTATAGCACATGACGAAGATGAGTCGGAGCCAAATGTCTCTCCCGACGGGCAATCTACAACAATTCCACAAGAGCGCGTCAAATTTACTACGGCGCAGGTGCGCGCGGCCGTGGAAGAGGGACAATTATACCTGAAGCCTCACCTGACGCTGCAGGATGTGGTAGAACGCTGCACGTTTGGCCGCACATACGTCTCTCATGTACTCAAGAGCGAGTTGGGCGGTTTCTTCAACTATATCAACCGGTTGCGCTTGGAGCACGCCGAGCGTTACCGCGCCGAGCATCCCGATGCACTTCTCGACGAGGTGGCTACCGCCTCCGGCTTCACCTCTCGCCAAGCGATGAGCAACGTTCGCCGCCGCATGCGCGACACCACCCAATATTGAAACACGGGGACGGTTCTTGTGTTTCACTTGCCGAAACACAAGAACCGTCCCTGTTTCCTTCAAGGCGGGGCGCGTCAGCGGATAGCGCCGGGCTGGTAGCGGTGGTGCGGCGTGCTCAGTGGCGGTGAGCGCATCTGCTACCGCAAACTCGTCAAGGATTGAGGATACGGTCCAGCACGGCGTTCACGTCGCCCACGTCGACCACGCCGTCGCTGTTGATGTCACACACCATGTCGGTGGCGCCGTCAAGGATGGCCCCGAGCACGACGTTCACGTCGCCCACATCCACAAAGCTGTCACTGTTGACATCGGGGAACAACGGGTCGACGAGGTCGTCGCTGACGGTGAACGCTTTCCACTGCTCCGCTTCACGGTAAGCGTCGCCGGTACCCACGGGCACGTGCAGCGTGCAGGTCGCTACGGGCACGCGCGCAAACACGGCATTGCCAAGTGCCACCGTTGAGGGGGCGGCGACGCGGCAGTAGATGTGGTCCAATGCCGTGCAATTCCAGAACGCGGTGTTGCCGATATTGCCCACCGAGGCGGGGATGACCACGAGTTTCAAGCCAGTGCAATCTTGGAACGCTCCGCCGCCAATCGCCGTCACCGAGGAGGGTATCGTCAACTTGGTCATCGCGTTTAAACCGTAGAACGTACTCTGACCGATCGCGGCGACACCGTCGGGAATTGCCACCTCGGTCAGTTCCTCGCCGTTCAAGAACAGGTGGTGGGCATAATGCAAGGGGTTGTCGTTACAGTGGATTGCACACCACTTTGCCAAGTCGGTGATATGGACGCTCGTCAAACCATTGCAACCGTAGAATGCACTGTAGTCAATCTTGGTGACCGAACTGGGGATGGCGATGCTCGGCAATGTGCTGCAACCTTCAAACGCACTCCCGCCGATGGTCACTGTGCCGGAGAGAGTGACACTCTCCAAAGCCGAGCAACCATAAAACGTCCGCCTGGCAATCTCAGGACAGGCCACGGTCGCCGTTTTCAGGCCACTGCAACTAGCGAATGCATACTCAATCAGAGTAGTGACCGACGACGGAATGGTGATGCTTGACAAGCCGTTGCAATAACTGAACGCCGACTGGCCAATGAACTTGACAGTGTTCGGGATGGTCACCCCGGTAAGCCCCTTGCAACTCAAGAAGGCTTGCCCGCCTATCTCGGTCACTCCGGTGGGGATGTTCATGCTGCCGGTCAGCCCCGTGCAATTAGCGAAGGCGTTATCCCCGATCGTTGTCACCGTGCTGGGAATCGTGATTCCTGTCAACAACGTCTGGCCCGAACACAGGTAGCCGGGAATGTGCTTGACACCATTGCCAAAGGTTACTTTCTTGATGCTCGCGCCACTCTTGGCCAACGGCGACGAATCCGTGGAGGTATAGTCGCTGCAATTGGCTGCATTCCACGTTACATTGGTCAGGCTCTTACAGTTTTCAAACGTGGATGCGTCCAAAACAGTGACTCCGCTGCCAATGGTGACATCGGTGAGCGACGTGCACTCAAAGAACATCCTGTAGCCTGTGTCGGCACAATTGACCACCGCGCTCTTCAGACCGGTGCATTGTGAGAAAATGTAATAGTTGTTGCTGGTAACCGTGGCAGGCACAGTCACCGCGGTCAGCCCCGTGCATTTCTGGAAAGCGTTGCTGCCCAGCGTGGTGACCGTGGCAGGGATCGTCAGCGACGTCAGGCCGCTGCACTCCGCAAAAGCGTTGCCGCCGATAGTCACAACCGAGGCGGGAAAACTCACCGCCGTCAGGGCGCTGCAACCGAGAAAAGCCGAAGAGCCGATTGTCTGGACCTTGTTGCCGAGTGTCAAACTCGTCGCACTCGTGCAATAGTCGAAGGCGTTGACGCCAATCGTGGTGACCGAATTGGGTATCACGATTTTTTTCAAACCAGTGCAGTTGGAGAATGTCCTGGTCTCGATGGTGGTGAGCGACGTGGGGATGTTCACCGCCGTCAAACTGCCTCATTGGTAAAATGCGAAAGTGCCAATCGAAGTGACCGAATTGGGTAGTGTGGCGGTCTTCAAACTGCTGCACCAGCAAAATGCCCACTCGCCAAGCGAGGTAACCGAACCGGGAATGGATACGCTCTCCAAGGCAGTGCATTGCCAAAACGCCTTGTTGCCGATGCTCTTGACACTGGATGGAATAGTGGCGCTCTTCAATGTCTTGCAGTATCGGAACGCCTCGTCGCCAATGGCTGTCACCTTGTAGGTCTTGCCGCCATTAGACACCGTTTCAGGGATGGTGACGTTGGCCGAGATTGAAGAGTAGGCCCGGAAGTCATTATAATATGTCAACTCAAACTGATAGGTCACGCTGACGGTCGTGCCACCGCTGTTGATGTTGTAGCACAGCCCGCCGACCATGAAGTCGTAGGCAAACGCACTCGCCGCAGCCAGCATCACCGCAGCCAGCGACAACGCGCTACGTAATAACGATATGTTTCTCATAATCCCGATCAATGATTAAAGGTTGATATTCTGCCTGCAAAGATACACAAAAATCCGGAATAATCAACCAACAGGCATAAAATGCGACTCATGCAGCGAATAAACCCCACGCAACGGAGCGCGTGGGGTTTCGCACATGGGCAAGTCTTCGACTTGCATGGATAAGACTGATAAATAAATAATTGTTTCGCGTCTATTTTCGTCTATAACAACGTCTATTATCGTCAATTTTTTGTCTAAAATAATTAAGATAGACGGAAATTGACGTTGTTATAGACGTGAATTGACGCTAACCCCAAAAATTACCGAACTATT
>JAFTDD010000043.1 GCA_017454355.1 Muribaculaceae bacterium | reverse complement strand
TAAATCTACGTAAATTTAATTTGGGTGATAATATTCTGTGAATAAAATATTTACGACAATTTACGCAAATTTACGAGAAAATTATTTTCGATAATTTTCGGAAATTTTCGTGAGAATTTTCAAGGTTGCGGATTTTAGGTTATAGACGAAAATAGACGCGAAACAATTATTTATAGCACTTCTTTATTTTTTACCGAAGTATTGTAATGGTAATTCGTGTTTAAAATTATTTGCGGTGTTTTGGAATTTTATTTGGTAGAGTCGAAATTTTTTTGTAATTTTGTCGGTTGAAACACGAGGATAGCATTGAACATATAACTTATTAATTAACAATATTATTAACAAATCTCACTAATTTCTATGAAGAAAATCTATTCTTTATTGGTGATGATGCTCATTGGCTTTGCCGCCTCTTGGGCCGACACGTCGACTCTGACGTTCGAGTCCAAATGTAACGGCAGCGGTACAGCCGACGACGGAGTTGAATGGACCGTAACATCCGACGGCACAGAGAGCACCTACGACAACACCAAGGGCATCCACTATGGTACAGGCAGCAATGCTGTGCAGTACATCGAACTGAGCACGAGCGGCATCACCGGCACCATCACTCAGGTGGTGGTCAACGCGTCAACCGCCAGCGGCGTGAGCGCCACGGCAAGTGTCACCGTCGGTGGCGAGGCTTTCGGCGGCGACGCGCAGTCGCTTTCCACAACTGCCACGGACTACACCTTCACCGGTTCGGCCAGTGGCGAAATCGTGGTCACCGTGACCAAGCCCAGTAGCGCCACCAAGGCTATCTACGTCAAGAGCGTGGCTGTTACTTACACTGAAGGCGGCGAGCCCGCTGAGACCTACACCATCAACTACAACGCGATGGAGAACGGCTCCGTGACCGGCCCCGCCGAGGCCGCCGAGGGCGCCACCGTCACCCTGACCGTCACCCCGGACAGCGGCTACCAGTTGGCCACCCTCACTGTCGAGGACGATGACGACGTGGCTATCAGTGTGAGCAACAACAAGTTCACCATGCCCGCCGGTCCGGTCTATGTGAGCGCCACCTTTGAGGAGATCCCCCCGATCACCTCGCTGGCCACGGTGAACGCCTTTGCCGACGGCACCGAGTTCACCTTCACCGCTCCCACTGTGGTGCTTGGCGTGAAGAACCGCAACATGTACATCGCCACCGCCGACAATGCCGCCGGCACGCTGTTGTACGCCACCTCAAACTGGGACAGCGGCTACACCTTCGGCAAGGAGATTGCCGCCGGCTGGAGTGGCACCAAGACCACTTACAACACCAAGCCTGAGATCACGTCTCCCGCCGATGTCGCCCTAAGCGGCAACGACGTCACTCTGACGCCGGTTGAGATCAGCGCCGCCGACCTCACTCTGGCCAACTTCGGTCGCTACGCCGTGCTGCGCAGCGCCGTGAGCGACGGCTCGGCGATCACCGACGCCGACAACGTCGCCGTGACTGTCTATAACCAGTTTGACGTGGCCGTGCCCGCCACCGCCGGCACCTACGACATCTACGGTGTGATCGGCTGGAACAACGGAGCCGGCCAGTTCATGATCCTCAGTTACGAGGCTGTTGACGTTCCCGAGCCCACCAAGTATGCGATCGAGATTGACGCCCAAATCGCCAACGGCACCGTCGTGGCCGACAAGGCCGAGGCCGCCGAGGGCGAGACCGTCACGCTGACCGTGACGCCGGCCACCGGCTATGAGTTGGAGGCCATCACCGTGCTCGACGCGAACCTCGAGGAGGTGACCGTGAGCAACAACGCGTTCACGATGCCCGCGAGCGACGTGCTCGTCAGCGCCACCTTCGTCGAGCAGGGCGAGCAGCCCCAGCCCACCACCGAGGGTACCGCAACCTTCGTGTTCAACACTGAGGGCGGCAACTACTACTACACCGCCGATACTGATATCATAGACGTTGAACTCACCGCCGGTGATATAACCCTCGTCTTCGGTAAGACTTCGGGCACATCTCCCAAGTACTATGCTTCTGACCATACCGCTCGTGCCTACAATGGTTCGACGATGACGTTCACAGCCCCGACCGGCAGCAATATCACCGCTATCGCATTTGACTATGAGCGTGGTGGTGCCGGTAGCGCCGATAGCGGCACGTATGGCAACGGCGCATGGAGTGGCTCGTCCAACAGCGTTGTGATTAGTCTTACGGCAACGACTCGCGTCAAGTCAATCACTGTTACCTATGCCGCCGCTGAGCCTGTGAGCGAGGAGTTCTATATCACCGCCACGCCGCCCGCCGGCACCTACGAGGGTCCGCAGGTCGTCTATATCGAGGCTCACAACGGCGAGATTGAAGAGGCTCTCTACACCGTCAACGAAGGCGAGACGCAGACCTACAATGCCGAGACCGGTATCGCCATTGATGCCGCCGGCGAGAACAGCATCTACGTCTATGCCACCGACACCGAGGGCAATGAGGCCGAGCTCAACCTGACCTACACGATCACCTATCCCGATGTCGAGATTGCCGTCTCGCCCGAGGCCGGCACCTACTATGAGGCCCAGAACGTCCACGTGACTGTTGCCGGCACCTACGGCGAAGATGTCCTCATCGGCTACAAGTTCGCCGAGGAAGACCAGTACATCGAGTATGACGACGAGGCCGGCATCGACATCACCGAGAGCTGCACCCTGTACGTCAACGTCGTCACCGACTATCAGGACACCGAGGCCAGCTTCGAGTATGTCATCACCGAGGCTCCGGAGCTCCTCACCGAGAACGCGACTATTGTCTTCACCAGCGGCAGCAATGACGGCAGTGCCTTCACCGGCAACAATGCCGCCATCGACGAGGGTGCTGACCTGATCGCTTCCATCACCAACTACGATAAGTTCTACACCAACGGTGCCAACGGTGCCAAGTTCGGTACCGGCTCCGTCGCCGGCAAGGCGACCATCAACCTCGTCAACGGCTATGCCGCTACCAAGGTTGTTGTCAAGGCCATGGCTTACGGCTCCGACAGCGGCGTCACGTTCAAGCTGAACGGCACCGAGTCTGAGACCATCGCCACCGACGAGCTCGCCGACTATGAGTTCACGCTGGACGGCACGGGCATCTACAGCCTGGCTTTCGAGGCTTCGAAGAGCAGCAAGTGCCGCTTCTGGGTGAAGTCCATCGACATCATCTGCAGCGAGCAGCCCGAGGGCATCAGCCTGGCCGAGGCTCTGGCCGGTGGCGAGGGCTTGATCAGCAACGACCTGACCGTGGTTAAGGTCTACAACGGCAAGGCTTATCTCACCGACGGTGAGGACAACTGGGTGAGCATCGAGGGTGGCAACGCCGCTCAACTGACGCCGGGCGCCGTGATTGACGGCTACCAACTGAGCGGTATCGCCAACGCCGGCACCAGCCCCGCCATCACCATCAGCGAGGACGTGACCTTCACCCAGGGTGAGAACATCCCGACCATCGACGAACTCGACCTGCGCACCGCCGATGCCCTCGAGATGCCTAAGGCCGGCAAGGTGGTGAGCATCACCGGTTACTACCTGCAGGAGAATGGCCAGAACGTGTTCAGTGCCTATAGCGGTGCCAACGGCAGCAAGGGTAACACCATTCCTCTGGCCGACGCCGGCAGCATGACCGTGGGTAGCGAGTACACCATCGAGGCTGCGATCACCCTCACCGAGGCTTGGGATGCCGAGCAGAGCGCCGGCGCTCCGCGCCGCGTGTCGCCCACCAGCGATGACGCCCTGAAGAACATCACCCTCAGCCTCGTCGGAGAGCCGGTCTCCACGGCTGTCAACGACATCGCTGTCGATGCCGATGTGGTGAGCGTGAAGTATGTCAACGTTGCCGGTCAGGTGAGCGCTCAGCCGTTCGACGGCATCAACGTGGTGGTCACCACCTACGTTGACGGCACCACCAAGGCTGTCAAGGTCGTGAAGTAATTACTCCCCCCTCTGTAGGGCCCGGCCTTGGCCTGGCCGCTCCGGAGGGCACAAGAGAATCAACAAAAGAGACCCCCACGGGCATTGGCCCGCCGGGGTCTCTTGTCTTTTGCGACTGCCCGCCTCCTCCTCCCCGGCAGCCACCTCATGGCTGCCCCCGTGAGGCACAAAAAATTATTGCTGTCCGGTAAAATCCATTAGGATTGTCAAAGACTGTAGGGCCTCGCCTTGGCGTGGCCGCAAGCGTGGCGACAAATGTGAGCCCCGTCAGGGGCGACAGCTCCTAGGCGGGGGCGCCAGCCCCCACAGGATGGGCAGAATGAATTCTGCCCCTACAAGTGAGTTTTTTCTCAAACAAAGCCCTGTAAGGGCGACAGAAACGTGCGAAGACTGTCGCCCCTACGGGGCTGCTGTTACTTGTAGGGGCAGAATTTATTCTGCCCGTCCATCGGCAATCGGGCAGAATAAATTCTGCCCCTACACCCTAACAACTTGACTGCTTGCGAGAAATTTAAAATTGTGATTTTGAAAGATTTCCCACGCGTCAGCGTGGCCTATATGTAAGCCCCGACAATGGCAAAGGCGCCTAAATTGCTATACTATAATCGATTATCTGAACGTTTATTTATTTTATCGGACAGTAATAACAAAAAATCCCCACAGGCACCATTGCCTGCGGGGATTGTCTTGACTCACGACGGGGGCGAGTGTTACGCCGGGTCGTCGGTGTGGAAGAACTCGCTGTAGTCGGTCTTGCGCATATCGTGGTGGTGAGCCAGCGCGCTGTGGAACGACAGGGCCAGGTCGGGGTTGAGTTTCACGTGGCCCTGCTTGCACAGGTGGAGGTACTCGCGCAGCAGCGGACGGTAGATGGGGTGGGCCGCCTTCTCGATAATCTCCTCGGCACACTGGTTGGGGTCCTTGCCGCGCAGGTCGGCCACGCCCTGGTCGGTGACGATGATGTCCACGCTGTGGACGGTGTGGTCCACGTGGCTCACCATCGGCACGATGGTGCTGATGCAGTCGTCCTTCTTGATGCTCGGGCAGAGGAAGATGCTGGTGTAGGCGTTGCGGGTGAAGTCGCCGCTGCCGCCGATGCCGTTCATCAGACGGCTGCCGCTGACGTGGCTGCTGTTGATGTTGCCGAAGAGGTCGGCCTCGATGGCGGTGTTCATCGAGATGACGCCGATGCGGCGGATTACCTCGGGGTTGTTGCTGATTTCGCTCGGGCGCATCAGCAGTTTGTCGTGCAGGCGGTCGATGTTGGCAAAGAAGTCCATCATCGCCTCGTGGCTGAAGGTCATCGAGCAGGTGCTGGCAAACTTGCAGCGGCCGCTCTTGAGCAACTCGAGCACGCTGTCTTGCACCACCTCGGTGTACATCTCAAATGGCGGTATGTCAGTGCTGGCCTCCAGGGCGTCGAGCACGGCGTTGGCGATGTTGCCCACACCGCTCTGGATGGGCAGGAACGTCTTGGGCAGGCGTCCCACCTTCATCTCGCTAACCAGGAAGTCACACACGTTGTGGCCGATGCGCGCCGTCACCTCGTCGACGGGCGTGAACGCCTCGTCCTTGCCCAGCGGCTTGCTGGTGTGCACCACGGCGATCACCTTGTTGGGGTCGACGTGGGCCGTGGGCTTGCCGGCGCGGTCGCTGGCGTGGTAGATGGGGATCTCGCGGCGCAGGGGCGGGTCCAGCGGCACGTAGATGTCGTGCAGGCCGCGGATGGTCTCGGGAATTTGCTCGTTAATCTCGATGATGACGCGCTCGGCCACATGCAGCCACGTGGGGCTGTTGCCCACGGCGGTGCCCAGCACCATGTTGCCGTCGTCGTCGATGCTCTGCACCTCGATGATGGCAACGTCCATCTTGCCGTAGAAGCCGTAGCGGAACTCCTGGGCCATCTCGCTCAGGTGACGGTCGTTGTAGTGCAGTTCGCCCTTGTTGATGCGGTTGCGCAACTCGCCCAGCGACTGATAGGGCGCGCGGAAGTTGATGGCGTGGGCTCGCGAGAGTTCGCCGTCGGTGGGGTCGTTGGTCGACGCACCGCTAAACAGGTTAATCCTAAACTCGCGGCCGGCCTCATGCTCGCGGCGCGCTTTGGCGGCGATGGCGGCGGGCACCACTTTGGGGTTGCCGGGGATGGTGAAACCGGACACACCGATCGTCCAACCATTCTGTACAAATTCGGCAGCCTCTTCGGCTGACATAACGGGGTATCTCATTCTAATTAATAAAGGTTTAGAGGTTGAGAAAATACATTATTCGTTTTCAGACTGCAAAATTACTAAAAGAAAACCACACTCCCAAAAATAAATCTCAATCATTTCCGGCGGATAAGATTGGCACCGCTCGTCCGCTTCACAAAAATGCCGTAAATGGCACTTTTGTGAGGTGAAAATTTGTCTTTTCCGACAAATTGCGCTACTTTTGCAGTTTGACAAAGCGGTTTATGACTAAACTATTATATTACATTATAGGTATTCTTGTGGCGGTGGGCGGCGTGGCGTGCGGCCGCGAGGAGCCGGCGGCGCCCGAGCCGGTGACGCCGGCCCGGAAGACGGTGCTCGTCTATATGCCGTGGTCGGCCGGCGAGGGAACCACCACGGGCAGCCTCTACGACCACTTCCTGCGCAATATCGCCGACATCGAGCGAGCCATCGTCGCCGAGGGGACGCTGGGCGGCACACGCCTGCTGGTGGCCATCGCCAACGACTATCACCACCTCGACCTGATTGAGGTGAGTTACGCCGGCGGCGTGTGCCGGCGCGATACGCTGCTGGCCTACACGTCGCCGCAATACTCCTCCGGGCAGTGGCTCGTCACGCTGTTTAACCAAGTTGCCACGACGGCGCCGGCGTCGACCTACGCCCTAATCGTGGGCGCTCACGGCACGGGGTGGCTGCCGCCCGGCAGCCGGCCCCACCGCTCGAGGGCCTTTGGCGGACGCACGGCCTCCACCCAGGCCGACGTCACGACGCTGGCGGCGGCCATCGCCGCCTCCCGGCTGCGGCACCTGCAATTCGTCTGCTTCGACGACTGCTATATGGCCAACGTCGAGACGGCCTACGCCTTGCGTGAGGTCACCGACCGTCTGATCGCGTCCACCAGCGAGGTGATGGACGCCGGATTGCCCTACGCCGACGCGTGGCCCCACCTCTACGACGAGCCGGATTATCGCGCCGTGTGTGACCTTTTCCTGCAATTCTACAACCGCTACCGCATGCCCTACGGCACGCTATCGGTGATCGACTGCACCGTGATGGACAGTCTGGCCGCGGCAATGCTCGCGGCTAACGACGCCGTGGACGGCAGCGCGCCCGAGGGGGTGCAGGCGCTCGACGGCTTCGGCAAGACGGTGTTCTACGATATGGGCGACTATGTGGCGCGCGCCTGCGGCGACGCGGCGGCAGCGGCGGCCGTGAAGGCCGCGCTGGACCGCGCCGTGGTGGCCACGTGCTGCACTCCGGCGCTCTACAGCGTCTATCTCGACACCTATGACCGCACCTTCTTTGTCAACACCACGTGTGGCCTCACCATCAGCGACCCCACCGTCAACGAGGCCGCGCTGCCCACGCTGCGCTCCACCGCCTGGTGGCAGGCCACCCACCGCTAACCGGCGGCCGCCGACGGGCAGAATAAATTCTGCCCCCGACAGATTACACAGCCAATAACGCCAACTCAACCGGGACACCCGGGAAATCTTTCCTTTGCGGAGGCCTCATTTCGCGTCCTGTGAAAAACTCATGCCCTCTTGTCAAAAAAATCATGGTGATTGATGCTGAAAGAAAGCGTCGTTTTTTGTATCTTTGCACTCCCAAAGAGAGAATACCGCTATGATAGACCAAGCGACAGTCCAAAAGATACTCAGTGCCGCCGACATCGTTGATGTCGTCAGCGACTTCGTCACCCTCAAGCGGCGCGGCGCCAACTTCGTGGGCCTGTGTCCGTTCCACAACGACCGCAACCCGTCGTTCTACGTGTCGCGCGCCAAAGGCTACTGCAAGTGCTTCAGTTGCGGCAAGGGCGGTAGCGCCGTGGGCTTTATCATGGAACATCAGCAGATGACCTACGTCGAGGCGCTACGCTATCTGGCCGCGAAATACCACATCGAGATTGAGGAGCGCGAGATGACCGACGAGGAGCGGCAGCGGCAGAGCGCGCGCGAGGCGATGCTCATGGTCAACGAGTGGGCCTGCGACTACTTTGAGCACCAGTTGCACGACACGCAGGCCGGCCGCGACATCGGTATGGCCTACTTCCGCGAGCGCGGCTTTGGCGACGCGATCATCAAGCGCTTCCGCCTGGGCTACTCCAGCGAGACGCGCGGCGCGCTCTACGACGCCGCCATCAAGGCCGGCTTCAACCGGCAGTTGCTCTTTGACGTGGGCCTGTGTATCGACGACGAGCGCGGCGGAGGATACGACCGCTTCCGCGGACGCGTGATCTTCCCTATCTTTAACGTCGCCGGCAAAGTGGTGGGCTTTGGCGGACGCACCCTGCGCGGCGACAAGGCGAAATACGTCAACTCGCCCGAGTCGATTGTTTACAACAAGCGCAACGAACTCTATGGCCTCTTCCAGGCCAAACGCGAGATGACCAAGCAGGACAAGTGCTTTATCGTCGAGGGCTATGCCGACGTGATCTCGATGCACCAAGCGGGCTTTGAGAACGTCATCGCCTCGTCGGGCACCGCCCTCACCGAGGGGCACATCCACCAAATCCACCGCTTTACCGAGAATATAACAGAACTCTTTGACGGCGACGCCGCCGGAGTGCATGCCGCCATGCGCGGCGTGGACATGCTGCTCGAGCAGGATATGAACATCAAAATCCTCGTCCTGCCCGACGACGACGACCCGGACAGTTTCTCGCGCAAACACACCGCCGACGAGGTGCGCCGCTTTATCGACGAGAACGAGACCGACTTTATCCGCTTCAAGACATCGGTGCTGCTTCAAGACACCGATGGCGACCCCGTCAAGCGCTCCCGGGCCATCACCGAGGTGGTCAAGAGCATCGCCGTCATTCCGCAGGCCATCAAGCGCTCGATCTATGCCAAGGAGTGCGCCGCGATGTTTGAGGTCGACGAGCAGATGATTTTGCGCGAAATCCAGAAGTATGTCCTCGCCAAGCGGGATGCCGACTGGAAACGCCGCGAGCGCGAGAAAGCCGTTGCCGATGCCACCACGCCGCCCGCCAGTGGTGGAGCCGCACCGTCCGTCAGTGAGGGGGGCGCACCGTCGCCCCCCGCTTCAGCCACCTCCGCCACCGAGGCGACCGCACCGTCGTTCCCTACCTCCACCGCCGATGCCGTCGAGCGATGCGAGCGCGACGCGATACGCCTTGTGGCAAAATATGGCATGTGCTACATGTGCGACACCACCTATGATGACGGCGTCACCAGCCCCACAACCGTGGTCGAGTACGTCTACAACAATACGATCTTCAACGAACTCTTGCCGGGCATAGTGTTCACCACGCCGGTCTATAAGCGCATCTTTGACGTGGCGATGGAGCACGTCGACGGCTTTTACGCCGAGTTGGAGCAGTACATGGCCACGCTGCGCGCCGAGGGCGACGTGGAGGTGTCGCGACAACTGGCCTCGCTCGACGTGACCGGCCACACGCCCGACAGCATCGATAACGAGGAGAAAAAAATCCGCTCGGCCGTAGCCAAGCAGATTGAGGACCGCGTGGGCGAATACCGCGCCAACTATCTGGAGCGCATCCTGTGCTCGTCGCCCGACGACGAGGTGCGCAACGTGGCCTACAACTTGGTTACCGACCGTTACCGCCTGAGCAAAATCCACTCGCTCTGGGGCAGCGTGGCCACCGGCGTCGACCGCTTGCAGTCGCTGGTCTCTTCGGCAATCAACGTGTGGATGCTCGCCCTGCTGATGGCTCGCACGCGGGAGATTGAGCGCCGCATCGACAAGGTCGACTACGAGCAGGGCGTGGCTCTGATGAAAGAACTGGCCAACGTCAAGAGCATCATCCAGCAATTGTCAAAGCAGAGCGGCGAGCGCGTCGTCGTTCCCCGCTGATCCCCTGAGCGATTTGCCGCGCCCCGGCGTGGCCTATTATTATCGGCCGCGCCGGGGCGCGGGAAATCTTTCAAAATCTTTTTTATTTGAATTAAACCCGCGAAGCGGGTGACAGCCCCTAGGCGGGGGTGGAGCGAAGCGTAACCCCCGTGACAAATGTGCATTCCCCATTATTAGCCCCGTAGGGGCGACAGTTTCCGCATGTTTCTGCCGCCCTGACGGGGCTTTGATTGAAAAACACGCGTCATAGTCACGGGGGCTCACGCCCCCGCCTATGAGCCGCCGCCCCTAACGGGGCTGTTAGCGGGCGGGGACTACGGGCGGACGACGTCGCGGCTGTCGACCCACGCGCGGCGCGCCTCGGAGCGCGGATGCTCCACGGCATACCACCAGTGGGGTGCCGTGCCGTCAACATTGGCGTTGACGCTGTCAACGATGAGCAGGCGAGTGCCGGCCTTGACCGTCAGTGCCACCTGGGCGCTGTCGGCCGTGGCGCGCGGCACGGCGTTGAGGCGCGTCACGGGAGCCGCCGTGGCGATGGCAAAGCGGTGGCCGGCGGTGTAGTCGCGCGCGGCGAAGGCCATCGCGTTGAGTGCCACGCAGCCCGTCAGCATCACAATGCCGCCAAAGAAGCCCACCTTGCGCCACAACGGACTGCCGGCGGCCACAAACACTCCGCCGCCAATCAGCGCCAGCAGGAACGCCACCACGCCCAGCGTGGCGTAACTCTCCCAGCGGTGTGAAAGCAGCCACCGCTTGAGCGTGGCTGTGACGTAGTGGTCCGAGGCGAACGCGTCGTCATCGATCACGGCGCGATGACGGGTGATGTCGAGCGCTCGCCGCGCGTCGTCGTTCGACGGGTCAATCAGCAGTGCTCGCTCGTAGTAGATGATCGCCTGCACGTTGTTGCCCAGACGGTAATAGTTCCCGGCGATGTCGTAGCACAACTCGCTCGACGTGCCTGCGGCAGCCTCAACCCCCTTTAGGGTGGCCAACGCGTCGTTGTAGCGCTTGTTGTTATAGGCCACGGTGGCGCTATCGATGGCCGCCTGCAGCGAGTCTTGTCCTCCCCCCGGTCCCCTGCCGGAGGGGGAGGCGGTTGCCGTCAAGGCAACCGTTATTAATAGCAGCGAAATAATCGTCTTTTTCATTGAGTTGTCGTTTCTGTCGAAACTTTATCATAATTCATATTTTGGGATTAGGCCGCCCTAACGGGCGGGAAATCTTTCAAAATCTAAAAAAAGATAAATAATTAATTTTCTCATTTATAATTATTTAATAGATGTAATATTTTGAAAGATTTTTGAAAGATTTCCGCACGCAACGCGTGCGCTAATTATGATACAGTTTCTAATTATGCATTGTGGATTGAGTTGATGACTGTGGCGGCGCGGTCGAGCAGGTCGTCGTCGCCGGCGGTTGCCGTCAGCGGCGAGTATTGCGCCATCTGGCACTCGTCGAGCAGCGCGGTGAGCGCCTCGCGAGTGGACTGCTCCACGCCGCGCTGGGCGAGCACGTCGTCGATGGTGTCGCGGCTCAGGGCCGACGTGGGCAGCGACAGTTTGTCGCCCAGGAAGCCCCACAGCGCGTTGAGCACTTCGCCGTAGAAGTCGGCGCGTCGCTCCTTGTTGCCGGCCAACGCGCGCGCGGCCTTCAGTCGTCGCGCGGCCACCTTGCCGGCCTTGCGGCGGCGCATGCCGCTCACGTCGCCGAGCAGGCGCACCTGCCGGCGGTAGTACCACAGCAACGCCAGCGCCACGGCCAGCGGCACGGCGTACCATGCCAGCCAGCGACCCGTGTGCGACGCGTCAATCTCGGCCATCAGACGCAGGTCGGCGGCGTCGGCGCGCTGCGCGCCGGCGATGTCAATCGTGCCGCCCTGGCCCGCCTCATGTTGCGACGGAGTGCCCTTGCCGGCAGCCACGCTCAGGTGGCGGGCGGCGATGGGAAGCGACACATATTTGCCGGCGTCGGGGTCAAAATAGGTGAACTCGCCCTGCTGCAGGTCATACTCGCCGATGTGCTGCGGGATAAACGTCACCGTGGTGGTCGATGTGCCCGAGATGTCGTTGCCCGTCACGCGCGTCTTGGCCTCGGTCGATGGCTCATAGACGTCAAACTGGTCAGGCAGGTCAGGCTCCGGGGCCTTGATATACTTGATGTTGCCCGTGCCGGTGATGGTCGTCGTGAGCGACGCCGCGCTATAGGTCTTGAGTTGCTTGGGGGTGATGTCGCTGCTGATGGTGAACTTGCCCACCGCGCCGGTGAACGACGCCGGACGCGGCGTGGGCAGCGGCAAGATGGTCACGCTGGCCCGGTTGCTCTTCACGTTGAGCGTCTTCTCGACAGGCTGCTGGGTGGTGAAGTAGCGGGTGCGGTAGGCAACAAACTGCACCGCGGTGACCTCGTAGTCGCCCGACGAGATGGTGAGAGTGCCGCTACGCTGCGGGTAGAGGATGCACCGCTTGAGCGTGGCCACATAGTAGCGCTGGCCGTTGACCGTCTCGATTTTGTTCAGGCTGGGCTGCTGCTCGATCTCCTCAATCAAGAAGCCGTCAAAACTGGGCTCCTTCTTGGTGATGAACTGCGAAATCTCATATTTGGTGTAGAGTTTGACGGTGCCCACCACGGCTTGCTGCTCATAGACGCGCTGCTTAGACAACTCGACGCGCACAAACAGGTCGTTGGCGCTCACGGCGCGGTCGGCGCTCTGCGTGTTGATGTCGTCGATGTCGACGGGCTGCCGCTGCGACTGCCGTCCGCCGGCGCCGCTACCCGAGGTGGCGCTCACGGTGATGGTCAGTGGCTTGGTGGTGAGGCGTTTGCCGCCCACGACCACCGACGCGCCTCCCACCGTGACCTTGTCCACGCCGCCCTCGGCGCGATAGGTCATCGTGTAGGTCACCGACGACGACTGCGACATGTTGCCGTTCACAATCTGGACGCTTGTCGAGTGGGACGTGGCCGGACCGTACAGCAGTTTGGCGCCGCTCACCTCGGGCGGCGTGAAGTCGCTCCCCTCGGCGTTCTGCAGCGAGAAGGCCACGCGGAACACATCGCCGGCCTCCACGCGACGCGGAGCATCGACGCTGAACGAGGCCGCCGTGGCCGCCATCGCCACCACCACCGCAAAATATATTATCGCAAAAACTCTTCTCATTATTTTTTAAACACGAATTATCATGAATTATTTCATTAATTTTCAGTCTCCCGTGAATTTAACATGAATTACCATGAATTACCCATGAATTTTAGTCTTCCGTGAATAATTATTTCACGATAATTCACGATTATTCACGGGATAAAAAATAATTAACGGATAATTTATGGAAATTCATGTTTTAAATTAAGCACGGTCACCACTTGTGGTTGGTGCGCTGGCGCTCGCGGCGCTCCTGCTCGGCCTTGATGGCCGCCGCCTTGCGCTGCGTGCCTTTCTCCTGGTCTTGCATCGCCTTGAGCACCTGCTCCACGCCTTGCTCGCTCAGGTCGCCCTGCTGTGGCTTGGACTGCTGCGGGTCTTGCTTCTGCCCGTCTTGATTTTGCTTATCCTGGTCCTGCTTGTTCTGCTGGTCCTGCTTGTTTTGCTTGTCCTGCTGGTCCTTGTTTTGCTTGTCCTGCTGGTCCTTGTTTTGCTGTTGGTCCTTGTTCTGTTGTTGCTGTTGGTCCTTGTTCTGCTGCTGTTGATCCTTGTTCTGCTGTTGGTCTTCTTGCTGCTGCTTGAGGCGCAACTGGGCCAGGCGCAGGTTGTCGCGGGCCTGGTCGTCGTCGGGATCGCAACGCAGCGCGTTCTTGTAGAACTCCACCGCGTGGGCATAGTCCTCGCCGGCAAAGGCGACGTTGCCCTTGTCATACTGTGCCGCGGCGGCCAGCGGCGCCATCACCGTCAGCCTGGTGGCGGTGTCGAGTTGCGCCACGGCCTGCTTCACCGGGTCAGAGGCATCGTCTTGCCCGTCCTGGCCGGTGCGCAGTGCCGCGTTGCCGGCTTGGTTGAGCATCGTCGTGGCAAGGTTAAACCGCGCCATCGCCGACGACGGGTTCTCGGCCATCGCCTTGCTGTAACTCACCTCGGCCTCGGCCGGACGCTTGTTTTCAAACTGCTCGTTGCCTTGCCGCAACAGGTTGCGCTCGACGAGCGTGCTCTCATCGCGCGGCGCCTTGTCGCCGCACGCGCTCAGTGTTACCAACACTATAACCAAGGCCAACGAAAAGCGAGAAACGAAAAACGAAAAACTCATTTTACGCATTGTTCTGACGGTTGAAGAGGTTGAACTTGTCGAACCAACGGGTGCGTGCCTCCGACACCAGCACCGTGGCTATCAGCACAATCAGGGTGAGCCACGCCAGCACCGGGAACTGCTCCTGATGGCGGTTGTAGTCCACGGTCTGCAGGTCGCTCTTGGCCAGGTTGTCGAGGGTGCGCTTGAGGGTGGGCACGGCATCGCTGGCGTTGCCGTTGACGTAGGCGCCGTCGCCGGCGTTGGCGATGGCGCGCGCGCCCTCCTCGTTGAGGCGCGTGGTCACCGGCTCGCCGGTGCTCTCGTCGGTCATAAAGCCGCCGCCGGGCAGCGGGATGGGCGCCCCGTCGGCCGACCCCACGCCAATCACGTCCACCTGGCGGCCGTCGCTCGCCGCCGCGCGTGCCTCGGCAACGGCGTCGTCCTCAAAGTTCTCGCCGTCGGTGATGACGATAATCGCCTTTTGTGACTTCTTGCTCGGCGAGAACGACTGCGACGCCAACCGGATGGCCGTGCCGATGGCCGTGCCCTGCGTGGGAGCCATGTCGGTGCTCAGGTTCGACAGAAACAGTTTGGCGGCGCGCAGGTCGGTTGTCACCGGCATCTGCATATAGGCGTTGCCGGCAAACACCACCAGGCCCACCTTGTCGGTGGCGGAGTGGTCGATGAGGCGCTCGGCGATGAGTTTGGCGCGCATCAGCCGCGACACGTCGCCGCTCTCGCTCGAACTGCCGGCGAGCATCGAGTTGCTCACGTCCACAGCCACAATCATCTCGATGCCGTGGATGGTGGTCGTCTCGTGGCTTTTGCCGGCCAACGGACGCGCGAGAATGAGCGTGGCCAGCGTTACCAAAGCCAACTGTAGCCCCAGGTGTACCCACCCCTTGGCAGGCGACGCATCGGGCATCAACGTCTTGACCAACTCCGGACGGCCAAAGCGCGCGCGCTTGCGCCGTGCCGCGCGCCGCGCCAACCAGTGGAGCAGCAGCACGCCGCCCAGCAACAGCGGCAGCAAATATAAATATTGCGGATTACCGAATTTCATTGTCTTTCGGAATAACTAGGGAAACTAGGATAACTAGGATAACTAGAAAAACTAGGATAACTAGGATAACTAGGATAACTAGGATAACTAGAAAAACTAGAGAAACTAGGATAACTAGGGGTTGAAGTCGCGCAGCACGGTGTAGCGCAGCAGCGTGGCCCCAAGCAGCAATAGCAGCAGCGCCACCGCCCACGGCATATACGCGTCCTCGCTGTGGGTGAAGTTCTGCACGTCGAGGTGGGTGCGCTCCAACTTGTCGATTTCGGCAAACACGTCCTCGAGGACGTTGTTGCCAGTCGCGCGGAAGTATTTGCCGCCGGTCGTGGAGGCAATCTGCTTGAGCGTGGCCTCGTCAATCACCACAGGCATCACTTGATAGTGGATATTGCCCAATGCGTCAATCTGGGCCGGATACTCGGCGTTGCCGTTGGTGCCGACGCCGATAGTGTAGATTTTAATGCCAAACTTGCGCGCGATGGCCGCCGCGCTCAGCGGAGCCACAATGCCGCAGTTGTTGCTGCCGTCGGTGAGCAGGATGATGCTCTTGCTCTTGGCCTTGCCGTCCTTGATGCGGTTAATGGCTGTGGCGATGCCGTCGCCAATGGCCGTGCCGTCCTCGATAAAGCCCAGGTTTACCTCGTGGATGGCATTTATCAGCGTCGCGTTGTCCATCGTCATCGGCACCTGTGTGAAACTCTCGCCGGCAAAAATCACCACGCCGATGTTGTCGTGTTCGCGGCCCGCGACAAACTGTGCCGCGACCTCCTTGGCGGCATCCAACCGGTTGGGCTTGAAGTCGCGGGCGAGCATACTCGTGCTCACGTCCATCGCCAGCACGATGTCGGTACCCTCAACGTCGCTCTCGCTCCACGAACTGATGTCCTGCGGGCGGCACAGGATAATCACCGTGCACGCCACAGCGGCCATATACATGGCGAACACAACGTGACGCAGCCACACCTTGTAACTCGTGCCGACCCCCGACACCGGCGACAGCGACGGCACGCGCAGCGTGGCCGACCGCTCCCGTAGCGAGTAGATATACCACGCCACCAGCGGCACAATCACCACCAGCAGCCACAGCCGCCCCGGGTGTAGCAGATTATTTAATGCATAATTCATAATGCACAATTCATAATTCATAATTCACAGCGGCGAGGCCGCTGTGGACATAACTCATTTTATTGTTTGGTGCCGGTTGTGGGCTCGGGTGCGGGGCGCGTGACCTCGACAAAGTCGACGGCGCGCTGCCAGGCCGCCTCGTTGTCGCCGGGCAGCGGACGCAGGCCGGCAAACTTGACGAAGTCGGCACTCTCGAGAATCATGTCGAGTTGCTCGTCGACGGCGCGCGTCTCGCCGCGCTCCTTCAGGTGGCGCTTGATTTGGCTCGAGGTCATCTCCACAGCGTTGATGCCAAAGCGCCGGTCGATATACACGCGCAGCACGTCGGTCAACTCGGTGTAGTATTGCTTGCCTTCCATCATGGCCATTCGGGCCTTGATGGCGTGCAGGGCCGCCAGAGCCTCCTCGGCCGGCGGCAAACGCTTCTTGATGCGCTTGGGAATAATCGTGCCGTTCTTGCGCTTGAGCCACACGGCGGTCAGCGCGCCCGCAATCAGCAGCACTACCGGCAGGACCGCCCACCAGTATTTCACCAGCCAAACGGGCATCCAATCAAACCATTTATACTCCGGCTCGGCAACCGGCTTGAGCGGGTGGACGTTATTGAGGCTGTCGACGTTCACCGGGATGACTTTCAACGTCAGAGGCGTGCCGCTGCGCACGGTGTCGCTCCCTACGATATAGGTTACCGGAGGCAGCACATACAGTCCCGAGTCAAACGCCTGCAGAATGAGGTCGCGGCGGATTTGCTCGCGGTTGTTGTTCAGGTCGGTCGTGTCGCCGGCCGGCTTGGCGGCAATCTCCACCTCGCGCGACAGCGTGTCGCGCTCCTCAAAAGTGAAGCGACCCACCGTGCCCTTGTCCTGCGCCACCTCGATGTGAAGGCGGGTGATGCGGCCCATCAGCAGCGTGGCCGAGTCAAGGCGAGCCTTGAGCACCACCGGCCCGGCGTGGGCCGTGGCGGCCAAGAGCAACAGCAGGAATATAATAGTTTTCTTCATTGCTTTGTCGCGTTTCTTAGAATTCTTAGATTTCTTAGAATTCTTAGATCTCTTATTTCTTGTTTCGCGTCTTGAACATTGCCATCAGCGCCTTAACGTAGTCCTCGTCGGTGGCGATTGTCGCCACGTCGACGCGCGCGCGGGCGGCCGCGTTCGACAATTGCTGCTGGTTGGCGTACCACCACCGTTGCCAGGCCGTGCGCACGGCGCGGCTCGACGTGTCGACCCATCGCTGCGCGCCGCTCTCGGCGTCGCTCATCAGCACCAGCCCCACGTCGGGCATGTCGGCCTCGCGCTTGTCGTAGACCTGCAGCGCCATCACGTCGTGTTTGTGGGCCGCCAACGACAGCGCGTGCGAATAGTCCTCGCCGGCGTCAACAAAGTCGCTCAGCACAAACGTTGTGCAACGTTTCTTCAACGCGCCGGTCATGAACTCCAGCGCCTGCTTCACATTGGTGCCGCGACCCTGCGGACGGCAGTCGAGCAACTCGCGGATGAGCAGCAGGATGTGCTTGCGGCCCTTCTTGGGAGGAATGAACCGCTCGATGCGGTCAGTGAACAGCAACATTCCCACCTTGTCGTTGTTCTGGATGGCGCTGAAGGCCAGCGTCGCCGCCACCTCGGCCACAACGTCGCGCTTGTAGGGACCAACGGCACCGAACAGGTTGCCGGCGCTCACGTCAACCACGAGCATCACCGTCAGTTCGCGCTCCTCCTCATACACCTTGACAAACGGCTTGTGGTAGCGGGCGGTCACGTTCCAGTCGATGTCGCGCACGTCGTCGCCGTACTGATACTCACGCACCTCGCTGAAGGTCATTCCCCTTCCCTTGAAGGCGCTGTGGTACTCGCCGGCGAATATCTCCTGCGACAACCCGCGCGTCTTGATTTCTATCTTGCGCACTCGGCGCAGCAACTCGTTGCTGTCCATTCTCTTTCGTTTAGCGGTTGAAGGGTTGAGTGGTTGAGGAGTTGAGGGTTGAGCCTCGCGCTGTCGCGCTCGGGGATATTAGTTTTGTCTCGGCAACGGCCGAGCGCTACTTTTGTCCCCATTCGCGATAGCGAATGGCTAAACGCTCAACCTCTCAGCCTCTCAACCTTTTAAGGCACGGCAATCTTGTCGATGATGTTGTTGATAATCTCGTCGGCGGTGATGTTGCTCGCCTCGGCCTCGTAACTCAACCCGAGGCGGTGGCGCAGCACGTCGTGGCACACGTTGCGCACATCGTCGGGAATGACAAACGCGCGGCTGTGCAGGAACGCGTTGGCGCGCGCGGCTTGAGCCAGACTGATGCTCGCGCGAGGCGACGCCCCGAACTCTATCATCGACTGCAGGTCGTTCAGGCCGTAGTCTTGCGGGAAGCGCGTAGCAAAGACGATGTCGACGATATAACGCTCAATCTTCTCGTCGAGGTACACCTGGTTGACCACGGCGCGCGTCTCGACCAACTCGGCGGGTTTCACCAGCGCGTTGACCGTCGGCTTGGCAGCCGCGATGTTGCGGCGGATAATCGCCGCCTCGTCCGTCTTGCTGGGGTAGCCGATTAGCACCTTCATCAGGAAGCGGTCAACCTGTGCCTCGGGCAGAGGATAGGTACCCTCCTGCTCAATCGGGTTCTGCGTGGCAAGCACCAGGAAAGGGTCGTCAAGCCCAAACGTCTGTTCGCCAATCGTCACCTGACGCTCCTGCATCGCCTCGAGCAGCGCGCTCTGCACCTTGGCCGGAGCGCGGTTAATCTCGTCGGCGAGGATAAAGTTGGCAAACACCGGGCCCTTCTTCACCTCAAAGCGCTCCTTCTGGATGCTGTAGATCATCGTGCCGATCACGTCGGCCGGCAGCAGGTCGGGGGTGAACTGGATGCGGCTGAACTTGGCGTCAATCAGGCTTGCCAATGTCTTGATGGCAAGCGTCTTGGCCAAACCCGGCACGCCCTCCAGAAGCACGTGCCCGTTGGCGAGCAGCGCAATCAGCAGCGATTCCACCAGGTGCTGCTGACCAACGATGGTCTGGTCCATGCCCTGCTTGACAAGGCTCACGATGTTGCTCTTGGAGGCGATCAGGTCGCTCAACTCGCGGATGTTAACTGTTTCGTTCATATTATCGTTGTTTGTCGTTAGTCGTTAGAATAATTCAGACCGCAAAGATAGTCTTTTGTCGCCAAACGACAGCAATCATTAAAGTTAACAATTTCTATAATAAGCAAAAAATGTTAAAAACAACAAAAGTGATAGTGGAACCCGGCCAAAGCCAAGCCCCACTATCACTGGAATAGTAATGCCAATGTATGTCTCGGTGAGCGGTCAACGGTCAACCTTTACCATCGACTGTATCATCCGGTTGCGGTGACGGCGAAAGGCCGTGAACGTGTCATAGACATCGGTGAGCGCGACCGCCGCGTTGTCGCTCTGCTGCCGATACAGCCCCGCCGTCGACCCGCCTTGCGGCGTGAGTCCCTGCAGCGCCCCGGTCACGCCGCTCGCGCGCTCTATCATCTGCAACTGCAGTTGGATCATCTCAAAGGCACCGATACCCGTCCCGTTGACGCTCACCTGCTCCGGACGTGGGTCACCAACCCGCGGTGCGTAGGGCAGGATACCGCCCGTGCGGCTCCAGATGCCGCGGATGTCCTTCCATGTGAACCCGTCGGGCAGAGCACTCTCCGGATACAGAAGCACCCCCTTGGCGGTGTTGCGCAAGATTTGGTCGAGCACCGTCACCATGTTGTTGACAAGCATCTGCTGGTCAATCACGTCCTCCACAACAGGGTGCACCTCGCCGTCGGTGAGAGGATAGAGTTTGAACACAAACGGATGGCCGCCGTGGCTCCACGGCGAGTCGTACTCGGCCAACACGTCGCCGCGAGGCGTGAACCACCGGCAGTGCCAATGCATCGTCACGTCCCATCGCGCGCCGCCCGCCTCGCGGCTCTCGAGCGTCCACACCTCGATGGCGCGGCACTTGCCGGGCTGGCTCGTGCTCCAGAAGTCGCCGCCGCGCGTCGCGTCGCCGCCCAGCGGCAACGACATCGAGGCGGTGCCGTGACACTCGGCATCGCTGTAGAGCCGGCGCACCGCCGCGGCACGGCGGCGGCTGCCGCGCGCCACACGGCGCAGCAGCGATGCCAAACTCATGTCGTGCAACTGCCCGATCAACTCGCAGTCCAACCCGCGTGGGTCGCGAATGGCGTTGATAAAAAAGCGGTCCAACCCAACGTTTGTCACCGCAACGTGCCCCTCACTGTCGTCAACACGCTGCACCACCGCGCCGCCAATCAGGAAGTCCTCCAGAGCCCGGCTGTCAAGTTCGTCAAGTTCGTTGTCGTCGCGCGCCGCCGCCACACGCTTGTCGGCCGGACCGCGCTCGGTGTCAATCACATCGGCCCGGTAGCGGCCCACAATCGTTTTCACCAACTGCCGGATCAGGTTGTTGGTCACCGGCCGCGCGCCCTCGGCAAGCAGACGGTCACGCTCGGTTATCGTCAGACCCGTGCGGCGGTCGGTCACGGTGTCGCCCCACTGGTCGCCGTAGGTGAACCGCTTGGCGCGCTGACGGGTCGCCCGCAACGCTGCGCCGCCACACCACGCCTGATAGGCGGCCTGCAACACCGCCTGATGTCTGTCTATTGTCATAGTCGTTAGTCGTTATTTTTCTAGGAACCCTAGGAATTCTAGGAACCCTAGAAAATATAGGAAAAAATTTTCTACTTCACTCTTTTATTGTAATTTTGCAAAAAATTACCAAAATATGGCTTTTGTCAAAATCAGCGAGCAACCGTCGCTTTATGATGGCCTCGAGAACAAGTCGGTTCACGAAATCCTCACCGACATCAACAACGAAGACCACAAGGTGGCCGACGCAGTCAAGCGCGCTATCCCTCAAATCGAACACCTCGTCAACGGCATCGTCGACCGTATGCGTCGCGGCGGCCGCATCTTCTATATGGGCGCCGGCACCAGCGGCCGCCTCGGTGTGCTCGACGCCAGCGAGATACCACCCACCTTCGGCATGGACCCGGGGTGGATTATCGGCCTCATCGCCGGCGGTGACACCGCCCTGCGCAACGCCGTCGAGAATGCCGAGGACGATACCGAGCAAGGTTGGAAAGACCTGCTCGAGCATCACATCAGCCCCCTCGACACCGTCATCGGCATCGCGGCCAGCGGCACCACCCCCTACGTCATCGGTGCCCTGCGTGACGCCCGCGCCCACGGCTGCCTCACCGCCGCCATCACCTCCAACCCCGACGCACCGGTCAGCCACGAGGCCGACATCGCCATCGAGATGATTGTCGGGCCCGAGTATGTCACCGGCAGTTCGCGCATGAAGAGCGGCACCGGTCAGAAACTCATCTGCAACATGATTTCAACAGCCGTCATGATCAAGATGGGACGCGTCAAGGGCAACAAGATGGTCAACATGCAACTCACCAACGCCAAACTCGTCGACCGCGGCACGCGCATGGTCATGGACGAGTTGGGCATCACCGACTATGCCGCCGCGCGTCGCCTGCTCCTGCTCCACGGCAGCGTCAAACTCGCCTGCGACGCCTATAAGAGCAATTAACCCCACCCCTCGTTGTCCATGGCGCGCCCCCGGCGCCGCCCCTCGATTAATAACTCCCTCAATGATAATGCAATGAGACTCTCCTTCCTCCTCCTCGCGGCACTTCTCGCAATATTCACAGCAACGGCCCAACAGCAGCAGTGGGCCAACGACGACCCGTACTACGCCCGCCGTGTGACCCACTTCGCCACTCTGCCGCCAATCACCCGTGGCGATATCGTCTTCCTCGGCAACAGCCTCACCGACGGCGCCGAGTGGAACGAACTGCTCGGCAACCGGCACGTCAAGAACCGCGGCATCGTGGGCGACATCATCCAAGGACTCATCGACCGCCTTGACCCCATCCTCGACGGACAACCAAAGAAACTTTTTATCCTCAGCGGTGTTAACGACGTCTCGCACGACGTGGACGGCGACAGCATCGGACGCGTGATGGAGAAACTTATCGTAACCGTCAAGAGGCGCTGCCCCAAAACCAAAATCTACCTCCAGGGCATGCTACCCATCAATAACGACTTCGGGCGTTACCGCCGTCTCATCGGCAAGGAGCAAGTCGTGCTCGACGGCAACCGCGCCCTCGAGGCCGTCGCCCGTCGTCAGGACGTCACGTGGATCAATCTCTTCCCTCTTTTCGCCAACGACGAGGGAAAACTCCGCCCCGACCTCACCAACGACGGCCTCCACCTGCTCGGCAACGGCTACCTCATCTGGAGAGACGCCCTCAAGCCCTACCTCAAATAGAGCGTTGAGAGGTTGAGGGTTGAGAGGTTGAGAGGTTGAGAGGTTGAGCGTTGAGGGGTTGAGCCATTTGCTGTCGCAAATGGGAAGTAATGTATTATCCCCGAGCGCGATAGCGCGAGGCTCAACCCCTCAACGCTCAACCCCTCAACCAGTCAACGCTCAACCCCTCAACGCTTGATGATGCGCACGTGGGCGTTGGGATAGCGCAGCACGATGCACGAGGCCTCGCTCATCACCAGCGCGTCGGTGTTGCGCATGCCGCTCGCTTTCAGGTTCAACGCCTCGGCACTGAACGGAATGTGGCTATACTTCTGCATATACTCCGGATCGATGATGATGCCGTCGTCGTGCATGCCACACTCGTCAAACACCTCGCTCAGCAACACATACAGCGTGCCGAACTTGCTGTGCAACTCCGTGAAGTCAATGCCCCAGCGGCTCACGCTCTCGCGGGCCGTCACCACGCGCGTCACGTCCAACTTGCTAATCTGGCTGATCAGGCGGCTGCCGCCAATCAGAATCTTGCGCTTGCTGCCGGCGTTACCCGTGAACGCCTGACGCATCAACTCAATCACGCCGTCGGCCGTGAGTGAGCCGTTGTAGTTGAACGTCTTGCCGGCCTGCTGCCAGATGCCTCCCGTCAGAAGCACATGCTCCTTCTTGTCAGGGTTCCACAGGCGACCCTTCGCGCCAAAGAGGAACGACTTCTCCATGCCCAGACGCATATCGTAGATCGCGGCCTCCTCTTGGTCGCTCATCGTCCACTCCACCTCCTTGTTCGACAGCCGCTGCAGCGTGCTCTGCTCAACCTGCATCTTGAAAATTTGGCAATAGTTCTCCATGCGCTTGGGCAGAGCCTCAAACTGCGGCGACATCACGTCCAACTCGGTCGCCGCGCGACCCATGCGAATCAGCGTCGTCCCCTCGTCAATCTCCGGCACGCGGTTCGTCACGCCGTCAATCGTCACGCCGTTTGTGGCCATCACGCGCAGGCCGCCCGAACTCGTGCGGCTCACCACATACAGCACCAGGTCGCCCGTGCCCGCGGTACCGCTCACGCCCTGAACCAGAATCGTGTCGCTCGCGTCAAAAATCTCGCTGCTCTCCACAGTGAGCGTGGCGATGCTCACTCCGCTGCCCGCGTCAGTCTCGTCCTGAGACGGGTCGTGAGCCGCAGTGAGCGTCGTGCTCGTGGGCTTGGTGTCCACGCTGTAATAGTTCACCACCATGCTGCCCGCGTGCTTGCTGCCGGCGTAGCGCGAAATCTGGTCAATCGGCGTCGCCATCGGACGGATCTTCACAATCTGGCGGTCAATCTCGTTGAGAAGCAGCGAGGGCGACGCCTCGGCAGTCAACTCAGTCGTCAGCGGACCGTCCACCACGTGGCGGCCGCCATCGGTTCCATTGATAATGTTACTCATCGTTTTGTGTTGTTGTGTGTTAAACGTTAATAAAAGTGTGTGTTCTCAATAGTTCGGTAAATTTTAAAAGGTTAGCGTCTATTCACGTCTATGACAACGTCAATTTACGTTTAAAATTAAAAAATTGACGAAAATAGACGTCGTTATAGACGAAAATAGACGCGAAACAATTATTTATATTACATTTTCATTTTTTTTACCGAAGCATTGTGTCGTCATCACCCCCTCCTTTAGGAGGGGGCAGGGGGAGGCCCTTACTCCCAAATGGACCGGCGGTTGAAGGTCGGGAACGTCACCGGTGGCTCCCCGGCCTCATCGGTTGCCTCGGCCTCATCGGCGGACGGCTGCGCCTGAGGCTTGGCGTCGGCCAGACCGCGCAGGTAGCCCGCCGCCTCGGCATTGCGCAGCGCCTCGCGAACGGCCTCGGCTGTCGCGCCCGTCAGCCGCAGTTCGTTGACTGACAGCGGTGGAACAAACGGTGGGGGAGTGCCGCACTCTTCAACGGCGCCGGTCGGCTCTTGCACGGGCGGAACCTCAGGCTCCACCGCCACATTCGGATTCTTCTCCATAGCGATTGTGACTGTTAGAATTAAACATACGTGAATTAACGACAATCCACGAGAAAATTCTCCCGTGAATTGTCGTCGCAAAATTACTGCCGCCTCCGGGCGGCGCGCCACGTCAACCGGTCACAAAGCCGAGCGCAGGAATGTGATAAAGGCGTCGATGTCCTCGTCATAGGCGCGCGGACCGGCAAGCAGGCGGCCGTCGGCGTCCACCACGACGTAGTAGGGTTGCGAGTTGGCGCCGAACTTGTGCCGCTGCAGGTAACTCCACAACTGGCCCACGGTGGTCAGCGTCACTTGCTTGCCGTCCTCGGTTACAACGCGCGGCGAGGGGAGAGCGGTGCGGTCGTCAACAATCAGCCGCGCGGTGATAAAGCGGCTGTCGAGCAAACTCTTGACGCTCTCGCGCTCAAGCACGGCGCCCTCCATCTTGCGGCAGTTCACACAGCCGTAGCCGCTAAAGTCGATAAATACCGGTTTGCCGCTGGCGCGCGACAACTCCAGCGCGCGGTCGTAGTCGTTGACAAAGGTCGTTTGAGCCGCCGAGCCATCGAGCACGAAGTCTTGGGTGTAGAGCGGCGGCACAAAGGCGCTCACGCCGCGCAACGGCGCGCCCCACAGCCCGGGCACAAGATAAACGGTGAGCGCGAGCGACGCGCCGGCGAGCATCACGCGAGTGACGCCCACCCCGTCAGCGGGCTCCTCTCCCTTGAAGCGGAACACTCCCAGCAGGTATAGGCCCAGCAGCCCGAAAATCACAATCCACAGTGCGAGGAACCATTCGCGGTCGAGTATGTGCCAACCGTAGGCCAAGTCGGCAACACTGAGGAACTTGAGGGCAAACGCCAATTCGAGAAAACCGAGCACCACCTTCACCGTCTGCATCCACCCGCCGGAGCGCGGCAACCGTTTGAGCCACGTCGGAAACATGGCAAACAGCGTGAACGGTACCGCCAACGCGAGCGAGAAACCGAGCATTCCCACCGCGGGCGCCATACGGCTGCCGCCGCCGGCCGCCGTCACCAGCAACGTGCCGATGATGGGACCGGTACACGAGAACGACACGATTACCAGCGTCAACGCCATAAACACCGCGCTCAGCACACCGCCGGCATTGCCGGCAGCCGTGTCGAGACGTGTGCTCCACGACGAGGGCAACTCCAACTCAAACGCCCCGAAGAACGATAGCGCGAACACAATCAGCAACGCCGCGAACACGATATTCGCCACCGCGCTCGTGGCCAGCGTGTTAAGCGCGTCGGCACCGAACAGCGCCGTGATTATCAGTCCCAACCCCACATAGATGAAAACAATCGACAGACCATAGACCACAGCCAGCAGGATGCCGCGCCGCGCGCTGCCGCCCTGCTTGAGGAAGAAACTCACCGTCAGCGGAATAATCGGCCACACACATGGCGTGAGCAACGCGAGCAACCCGCCGGCGGCACACATCCAAAATAGCCACCACAACGAGGGCGCCTCTTGTGGGGCCTGCCCTTGCCCTTGCCCTGGCCGCTCGGCCGCCGTCACCGGCGCCCACGTGTCGCCGCCCACTGCGCTCGCCTCTGAGCCCGCCTCAGCGCCGGCAGCGCCAGTCGCGCTCTCAGGAGTCTGAGAGCGCCCTGAACTATCCAAGGAGTTGGTGTGCAAAGCGGCCGCGCCGCTTTGTCCCTCGACGGCCGCGCCGCTTTGTTCCCCGCCGGCTGTGCCGCCCGAGGGGGGAGCACTTGCCCGAAACTCATAACTCGCCGGAGCAACACACATCATCGACACGCCGTTGCAGGCTTGATAAGCGACCGACCCGGCCACCGTCCACGTCTTGGCCGTGGGCTTGAACCGCTGAGTGAGCGTCACGCGGCCGGCCCACCAACCCAAGTCCATGTCAAACGTCTTGTCATGCTCGACATGAGGCGCCGGCGCGCTCTGCAATTTGCCCACCGGACTGAGCCCCTCGTTGCGCCATGTGATGGACAGCGGCTTGGGACCGCCGTCGGGCAGGTCCATGGCGTAGATGTGCCAGTCGCGGTCGATGCTGGTGCGCAGCGTGACAACGACGTTGCCGCCGTCTTCGCTCGCCTTCATCGTCCAATGCACGGGGTCAACCATCTGGGCCTGAGCCAGGCCTCCCCCCAACCCCCTCCTGAAGGAGGGGGAGAGAATAAAGCAGCAGGCGAGCAGTGTGAGAATTATTGTTCTTTTAGTCATTCGCGATTTCGATTATTCGAGCAGTCGATTATTCGAGCAGTCGAGTTGTTTGCCGGCAACTTGACTCCCCTCCTTTAGGAGGGGGCGGGGGAGGCTTTCTATCACTCTATAACGACCGTGGTGCCGGCGTTGATGTCCTTGATTTTGAGGGGGATGATGAGGGTGCCGTCCTCGATGCTGAACTTGGCGGGCTTGCCGGCGACGGTGACGGCCGTCGGCGCGGCCTTGCAGTCGGGCACTACCAGGCGGTAGTCCTTGGCGGCCTTCGCTCCGGGGTAACTGCCCTCGCCCTTGACGCTAATCTCAAGGCGGCCCGCCGTCGGCTTGGCCTCGAAGCGCACAAGCCGGTGCTTGCCCTCGGCCAGAGTGCCGGTGCCCGTGCGGTCGTCCTCAAAGAGGGTGTAACTCGACGCCTTCTTGCTGTGGAAGTAAACGATGTCGAGGCGGTCGGGGTTGTAGTCGCCCACATTATTCATCTTGCCGACGGCGCGCGGCAGGAAAGCTCCGGCGCGGGCATACAGTGGCAGCACGTCGATGGGCGCCTTCACCATGGCGGTGGTGTGGCCCTGGTGGCGCACGCTCGGATTGTTCACGTCAACCCATTCGCCGGCCGGGAAGTGCACCTCGCGCTCAACGGCCCCCTGCTTCATCACCGGTGCCACCATCACGTCGTGGCCCCAAAGGAACTGGTCGCTCACGCTGTCGTAGCGGCTGATCGCCCCCGGAGCCTCGTAGAAGCCCAGCGGACGCACCAGCGGCAGACCCGTCGAGGCGTTCTCCCACGCCAGCGTGTAGTTGTAGGGCAGCCAGGCGTAGCGCTCGCGGATGATGCGCAGCGTCAGGTCGCCATACTCCTTATAATTATAAGGCTCGGCCTGAACGGTGGAGTGGGTGCGCAGCACCGGCGAGAACAATCCCAACTGCAGCCATCGGATATACAACTCGCCGTCGCGCGGATTGGCCGGATCGACGGCAAAACCGCCCACGTCGTGCGACATGTAGCCCAGACCGCTCAACCCGGCGTTGAGCATGATGTTGACCTGCGGAGCCAGGCCGCCCCACGAGCGCGACACGTCGGTGGACCACGGGAACACCGAGTAGCGCTGCAGGCCGGCAGTGCCGGCGCGCATCATTGTCATCAGGCGGCGGCTGGGAAACTCTTTCTTCCACATGTCGTAGATGATTGCGCTCCAGTCGTTGCCGTACAGGTTGTGGTACTGCTCGGCGCTCAGGCCGTTGTAGTGGCGGATTTCCAGCGGGTGCTTCTCCGGCTCGCCCAGGTCGCCCCACCAGCCGGTGACGCCCTCGTCGGTGAGAGACTTGTAGCGCGCGGCCATCCAGCGGCGCGTCGCCGGGTTCGACACGTCAAACATGCCTCCCTCGCCCACCCAGATCTCGACGCGCTGGGTGGTGTCGGTGCCCGAAGTCTTGCACAGCAGCCCCTCCCGGTCGAGCAGGCGGTAGTTGTCGATCGCACGCCCGTTGGTGAGCACGTATGGCTGCGAGATGGTCACCACGTTCACGCCCTTCTTCTTGAAGTCGCGCAGCATCTTGCGGTGGTCGGGCCACTGGGTCTTGTCCCACTCGAGGCGGCCCATATCCTGCTCCTTGCCGTACCAGTAGAGGTCAAACACGATGCCATCCAGCGGATAACCCTCGCGTTTGAGGGTGTCGACGGTGCCGACGCTCTCGCGCTGGTCGCGGTAGCCATACTTGCTCGTGATGTAGCCCAGCGTCCACAGCGGCGGCAACTCCTGGCGGCCCACAAGCCACGTGAAGTTTTTCACAACGGCGGGCACGCTGCCGTGGCCGTCGATGACGTAGTAGGTGACCGGAGCCGGACGGGTGGTGGTATATACCAGCGCGTCGGCCCCCACGCTCAGTGTCGAGCGGCAGAAGTCCTCAAAGAAGATGCCGTAGCCGCGCGACGAAATCACCATCGGCATGGTGATGCCCATCTGGTTGGTGCGGCGCTCGCCTCCCTGGTAGCCGTAGTTCTGCGCGTTGTAGTTGACCAGCGTGTCGCCCGTCAGGTTCAGGTGCAGGCCACGCTCGCCCGCGCCGTAGAACGACTCTTTGCCGTGGTGCAACAGCCTGATGGTGCCGCCCTGGCGGTCACACAGGTCCGTCACAGCCAGCGTGTTGCCGCAGGTGACGGTCACGCTGCCCGTTGTGGCGTCCAGCAGCGCCCGCAGTCCGTTGCTCGTGGTGAGCGTCTGCAGCCCGTCGGCCGGACGGCTGATGCTCACCGACGGAGCGACAGCCTTCAGCGCCGCCTCGCTCAGCAGCGTCGGCATTTCGTACTTTGTACTTTGTACTTCGTACTTTGGCGTGACTTCCACGCGCAGGATGTCATGCGTCACGGCAGTGACGGTAATCGTCTGATGGCGAGCGTCGTCGGTGAGCGACACACTCGTCGGTTGAGCGACCGCTGTCAGCGCAACAGTGACGCAGGCCAACAGCAACGAGAGATTGAGTTTCATCATTTCGGATATGGTTAATGGTTGATATTCTCGTTTGATTTGGTAAGACTTGCAAAATTACCAATTTTTCCCGTCTCCACCAAAAAAACTTTCGCCCCGCCGCCTCCGCGCCCTGTCGCCGTGCCACCGCCCCTTGTCGCGATGGTTGTCCGTGGAGCGCCCCGGCGCCGCCCGTCCAGGCCCTTGTAACAAAAACGAAATGTTAAAAAATGCAAAATGGGGGGGGTAATGAATTTTTATGCCTACGGATTTGCGTATTTCAGAATATAATAGTATTTTTGCTGCCGGTTTACAAAAAGTAAGAATTCGTAGGATAAAATCACGTTTAGGTAGAAATTTATTACTTTTCTGGCCTTATTCTGTTGTGAATGTGGTGAAAAGAAATAACGAATTAGGCAAGATTGTCACATCGCTCAGATGTGTCTTCCTTGTGTGCACCGTGCTGGTGAGCGTCGGCGCCCTCGCCACGTCTATGCCTGCCGCAACAGACAGTGTCACAATCACTTCCCACCCGCAATACCCCTACGTCGTCTACGTCGACAACGCCTATATCCCCACCCTCGACAACGAGCAGTTCCAGAACGTCGCCGCCACCATAATCTTCCCCGTCAACCAGACGCGCTTGCCAAAGGACGCGCCGCTGCTGGTGGAATTGCGCGACGAGGTGCTGCCGCTGCTCAACAGCGACAGCATCGAGGCCCTGCAGATCGACCTGCGAGGCGCCGCCTCACCCGAGGGCACGCTCAAGCACAACACCTGGCTGGGCGAAAGCCGAATGAAGGCTCTCCTTAATTATATACAAGACGGCCTCGAGGTGCCCGTCGAGAGCAGCAAGATGCGTATGCTCAGCGAGGCTGAGGACTACCTGACGCTCACCCTGCTCATGCGCAAGGCCGGCGACGCCGACTACTCGCGCGTCAAGCGCCTCTGTGACTCCTACCTGCCCGCCGGCGACTACGTCAACCTCAAGCGCGAACTGAGGCTGATGGACGGCGGCGCCCTCTGGCAGCGAGTGCTCCGTGATTACTACCCGCGCCTGCGCACCGCCCAACTCGTCATCTTCTGCAAGCGCAAGACCCAACAGCCGGAGCAGAATCTCCAACCCACGCTTTGGCCCTGGCGGGTGGGACAGACAGCCGAGTTCCGGCTCGACACCCTCCGCTTTGAACTGCCGCAGCACAAGATCGCGCGCCGTGAGTTACTCTCGGTGAAAACCAATGCGTTACTCTATGGCGTGTATATGCCCGGAGGGTACAACAAGTGGTGCCCGATACCCAACTTCACCATCGAGTACTACCCCTGGCACGGACATTTCACTTACGCCTTCACATTTGACTGCCCGTGGTGGCAAGACTACTGGGGGCACAAATACTTCCAAATCCGCAACTACCAACTCGAGGCGCGTTACTACTTCCGCTCGGGCGACATCCGCAAGAATCCGCCCGGACAGGGTCAGGCCTTCCGAGGCCTCTACGTGCAGGGCTACGCCAACCTCGCCCTCTACGGCCTGTGTTTCGACGCCGACCGCGGTTGGGTGGGCGAGGGCATCGGCGCAGGCGTCGGAGTGGGATACGTGATGCCACTCGGCGGCAAGACGAGCCGATGGAAACTCGAGTTCTCGGCACAACTGGGTTTCTTCTCGAGCAAGTATGACCCCTACCAGTTTGAGAACCTCGTCAACCCCAACTACCGCGACCACCTCTATTATTACCGGTGGACACAGCACCCCGACCTGTTCAAGAAACGGCAGTATCGAAACACCTGGTTCGGACCCACGCGCGTGGGCATCACCATCAGTTACGACCTGCTCTTCCGCCGCACGGCCAAGAAGGGCGCCAGTTTCCGCCGCTGGGAGTAGCCTCCCCCCGCCCCTCCTAAAGGAGGGGGGCTGGCGGTAGAGAAAAAGAAAAAGTTTAAGAGTGGAGCGCACCGCCGCTCCACGACCAAGAGAAAATGATAAAAGAGATGAAGAAATATTATAGCGCGACACGCGCGGTTGCCGTGGCGATGACAGTTGTCATTGTGGCGGCTCTCGCCGCGTGCGTTCGCGAGCCGGAGCTTCATCTCTATTGGATGCAAGACCTCGAACTCGAGTTCATCACCACCGACCTCGACCTCGAGGTGATGTGGAACTACGAGGACAACTACGACTACCGCAAGGAGTGGTACTACGGCTGGGACGACGAGGACCGCCGCATCTTCGGCGAACTGGGATACGTCGACCCCACCGAGTTCCAACTGCGGCGTTACAACACCGGCGACAAGCCCTATATGGCCCATGAGAGCGTGCTGGCTCACTATCTGGAGGGACGACGCTTCACCGCGCAGTATGCTTGGGGCTTCTGGGACCTGCTCGTGTGGAACGACATCACCACCCTCGACGGCGTCCAAAGCCTTATCTTCGACGAGACAACAACGCTCGACTACGTCACCGCCTCCACCAACCAGACCATCTACCCCTCGCGCTACAACGCCCCGAACTTCGTCCGCTCCTTTTGGGAGCCGGAGGCCCTCTACTCGGCCTACGAGCGCGCCATCGAGATTGATCCCTCGCTCAAGAACTTCGTCTATGACGAGGAGCGCGGCGTGTGGTACATGGAGATCCACATGACCCTCTATCCCATCACCTATATCTACCTCACGCAGGTGATTCTACATAACAACCACGGCCGCATCGCCGCCATCGACGGACAAGGCAACTTCAGCGGCATGGCCCGAAATACAAATGTGAATACCGGCATCGCCGGCCCGGACGCCATCACCATCCACTACAACACCCGCCTCAAGAACGGCTGCGACATGAATGGCGAGAACGTCGACATCATCGGCGGAAGGTTGATGACCTTCGGCCTCTGTGACAACAACTGCGGACGCTTGACCCGCCAAAATCAGGTCAAGGAGCAGAACCGTCACTATATGGACGTGAAAATGCAGTTCAACAACGGCATGGACTCGACGCTGGTCTTTGACATCACCGACCAGGTGCGCAAGCGCTTCAAGGGTGGCGTGATTACCGTCGAACTGGATGTTGACACCGTGCCCATCCCGTCGCGCAGCGGCGGCTCGGGCTTTGATGCCGTCATCAAAGACTTTGACGACGGCGGCACCTGGGAGTTCGACCTCTGACACCACGGCCTCCCACCACCCCTCCTAAAGGAGCGGGGCTGGAGTAAGAGAAAAATAAAATCGACCACTCGAATGTTCGAATGATCGAAAAACGAAAAAACCAACAAAGAGATAACAATATTTTATTAATTATTAATCGTTTAATAACAAGAAAGAGATGAAAAAGTTTAGTTTCGCTTTCGTCGTGCTTGCAGGCCTCGCTTTGGCTTCCTGCAACAACGACAACCGCATTGCCGGCGAGCCCGACAATAAGCTCGCGGGTGAGGCGATCGAGTTTGGTGGTGGCTTCCGCGCCATCACACGTGCCAACGCCACAGGCGCTGATGCCGCCGACCTCCTCGGCAAGGAGTTCGTCGTCTTCGGCACCAAGGGTAACGCCGACGGCACCGGTATGGAAATGGTGTTTGATAACTACCGCGTGAAGTGGGCCGAGAACACCGCCGGCACCACCGCCAGCAACACCCACGACTGGGAGTATGTCGGCTATGCCCTGCAGGCCCCGTCGAGCCTGACCGGCAACCAGACCATCAAGTATTGGGACTACAGCAAGGCCCTCTATCAGTTCGCAGCCTACTCGGTTGGTAAGGGCAACACCCTGATCACCACCGGCACCCCGACCGCCGGCCAGATCCTGGGTAGCGCCATCGACAAGGACAACCTGGCCACGGCCGCCTACACCCTCCAGGGTGCCGCCGCCGACTTGGCCAAGTGCTACATCACCGACGTTGTTCCCATGCCCAAGAGCAACTTTAACAACGTGGTGACACTCACCTTCCGCTCGCTGGCCACCAAGGTGCGCATGGCCCTCTATGAGACCGTGCCCGGCTACAGCGTCAACAACGTGAGATTCTACAGCGACGCCACCACCTCGATTGCCACCGGCGCCTCGTCGGCCAGCGCAATCCTCTTCGGTAACAACGTGTTCTACACCGCCGGTGACTACACCGTCTACTTCCCCGACATCAACGCCGGCACCGACGTGGCCAATCTGGCACACGTCAGCATGGGTACCGAGAAGACCCAGGGCAACACCCAGAACTTCGGCACCATCAACTACAGCGGCGGCTTCCTGGGCAAGACCCTCAACACCGCCAGTTATGCCGGCGATGGCTACACCATCATGATGCCGAACGAACTCGGTGCAACCCTCGAGATGCGCGTCGACTATGACCTCGTCAGCGACGACGGCAGCGGCGAGAAGATCACCATCCACGGTGCCCGCGCTTTCGTGCCCGCCGAGTACACCCAGTGGCAGCCCAACTACGCCTACACCTACATCTTCAAGATCTCGGACAACACCAACGGTTGGACCAGCCTCGACGACACCAACGACCCCGAGGGCCTGTTCCCCATCACCTTTGACGCCGTGGTCGCCGACAGCGAGACCAACACTCAGGCTACCATCACCACCGTTGCCACTCCGTCGATCACCAGTTACCAGAAGGGTCACGATCCCGCGGCTCAGGACGAGTATGCCGCCGGTCAGGACATCTACATCCGTCTGATGAACGAGGGCTCTCTCATCACCACCCTGAGCGACACCAACAGCAAACTCTACACGCTCGACCGTCTGGCCACCGAGGGTGAGGTTGCCGACGCTCTGAACATCGGCCGCAACGGTCTGGTGCTCACCGCCGCCACCATCAACAACGCCTTCACGACCATTCCGCGCGCCGATGGCAACGACATCACCATCGCCAGCGGCACGGCCGCCAAGTTCACCCCGGTTGCCGGCAAGATCTATGCCTACGTCTACCTCGTCCAGGCCGGAACCCCGGTTAACCACTACACGGCCGTGAAGTTCGACAGCCAGCCCGCCGATTGGAGCACCGAAGGCAAGTATGTCCTCAACCCCGACGGCACCGGCACCCCCGCCGCCTTTGAGGCCGGCAAGGTCTACTACATGAAGTACGTCGACAATCAGAACAAGTACGCTATCAAGGTCATTAAGGTCGTCGCCTAAACGCAGTGAAAGGTTGAGTGTTGAGAGGTTGAGCGTTGAGCCATTTGCTGTCGCAAATGGGGACAAATGCATTTCTTCCGAGCGCGATAGCGCGAGGCTCAACCCCTAAACCTCTCAACCTCTAAATCTTCAACACCATCAGCCCGGCGTGGTTCGACTCCCCACCGGGCTCCAAAAGAAACATTAAAAAGAGTGGAGTGCAAAGCGGCCTCGCCGCTTTGTCCACAACCGACACCGGCGGGCGGCCCGCCGGTCCGGAAAAACAGAAACTGCATTGAGAACGAAAAACAACATATCATCGCGCTTGAGACACGCGGCGGCGGCGGCACTGCTGCTGCTCACGGCCTGCGGCGGCAGCGGCGGCAGTGAGCCAGTCGGCCCCGTGCCCGAGCCGGATCCGGTGCCCGACCCGGAGCCCGACGGCACAGCAATCGTGTTCAGCGGCGACGTGCGGCAGGCACAGCCCGTCACCCGCGCGGCACTAAGCGACGGCGACGGCCCGACCTCCTTCAAGGTGTGGGGCTTCAAAAACGACACCTACGACGCCGGCACCGGGGCCTATGGCGGCAACCAGACCGTCATGGACGGCTACAACGTCGTCTTTGAGAGCGGCAGCGGAGCCACCGGCTGGGAATACGTCGGACGCGGCGACGCCGGCCGCCAGCAGACGGTCAAATACTGGGACTACGGCACGCGCGCCTACCGCTATCTGGCCTACGCCCCCGCCACGGCAAGCGGCGTGACCGTCACACGCGGCGGCACGCCCCTGACGGCGACAATGGCTCTCACCGGCCTCGACGCCAACAACCCGGACGCCGCGCCATACGTGAGCGAACTGTGGTTCTCAAACGGCAACGCCGTCCTCTATCCCGACCGCCTCTTCGGCAAAACGATCACGATGAAGTTCTTCAAGCCGTTTGCCAGAGTGCGGTTCTACTTCACTTTCTCGGCAAGCGTCACTCAGTACGGCCGCGAGGCGCTGAGCGCCATCCGCTTCGCGCCGGGAGACGGCAGCAAAATCGCCTTCAAGGGCAACCTCACGCTCTCCTATCCCATCAACGGCACCTCCACCGAGTTGGCCAGCTCCACCACGGTGGCCGCCGGAGCCGCCTTCCCCGACGTGGCCGACGCCCTGGTGACCGACTACACCACCGAGCACCCCCACTGGTACACCGTGCTGCCGACGGCCACACAAGGCTACTACCGGCTGACACTCAAGGTGTTCAACGAGGAGCGCACAGCCGAGGTGCCCGCCGACATGATGGTGTGGAAACCCGGATATGAGTACACCTACGTCTTCAAAATACAGGAAGACGGCGGTGTGACACTCGACCTGCTTGAGATGGCTATTCACGACTGGAGCGAGGGCACCCCCCGCAACCACAATTTCTATAACTGGTAGAGGCCTACTAACACTCGAAATAAACGACTAACGACTGACGACATGAAATTCGGACTTCGTTCAACATACTTTGTACTTCGTACTTCGTACTTCGTACTTTGCTCTTGCCTGCTGCTTGGCTGCAACAAGTACTTGGAGGTGGACACCGGCCGGCCGGACGTTGAGCCCACCGCCAAGGGCGAACTCATACCGGTGTTTGCCGCCGGCGACTACAACGACAACCTGCTGGGCGGCACGCGTGCCCTGCCGGCCGGCTTCTCCATCTATGACCCGACCGAGGTGACCAATATCGACATCTTTCTCGGCTCGAACACCGCCGAGACGCAGCGCGGCACCTTTACCAACGCCACCGGCCGGTGGCGCAGCGACCTGGCTGTGGAGAACGGCCAGGTAATCTACATCTACGGCCTGCTGCCCAAGGAGGCCTGTGTCGATGCGCGCGTGGCACCGCTCGAGGGCAGCATGACCAACGGCGTGGTGATGACCCTTGAGGGGCTCAGCCCGCTCTCCACCACCGACGTCTGTGTGATCGTGGGCGTGCGACAGGGCGACAGCCGCAAACTGCCCATCACCGAAATCGAGGACCTGCGACAGGGACAGTTCTCCTACACCGGACGCAGCGCCGGCGAGGGCAACTACGTCTACCTGTTGCTCAACCACATCTATGCCTCGCTCGGCTTCCAGTTCCGTGTGGACGCAACCTATAGCGAACTGCGTACTATCGTGCTGAAAAAGGTGGAGTTAAGCACCAGTTCGGCCTCGGCGGCCACCGCCACCGTCACCCTCAAGTCCAATAACGGCGGCGAGGATCCTATCCAGTCTGTCACCTGGGCCAAAACCGACGGCAGCAAAGAGATTACCATCTTTGATGAGACTGACGGACAGACGCTTACGACATCGTTTGCCGACTTGAACGACTGCGTGTTCGCCAACCTGATTAACGGTGACATCACCATGCGCTGCACTTACGACGTCTATGACAAGGCGGGCAACCTCACCCGCGGCGATGCCGTCAGCGAGAATAAACTGCCGCCGATGACAATCGCCAACCGCGGCGAGCGCACCCGCCTGCGCCTCACCGTCAACCCCACCTACCTATACGTCCTCTCGGATGCCGACCTCGACAACCCCACGCTGACGATAGAGTAAAGTCCAAAAACACAGATTATTCACGTTTCTGATGTGGAACATAAAGAATATCCAATAATAAACGAAGAGAATGTAGGGACACAATTTATTGTGTCCACGTGCCTCAAGGGTGGACACAATAAATTGTGTCCCTACAAAACGCTGATATTCAAAACGATTGCTACTTTATAAACTTGAATAAGTTATTCACGATAATTCACGAGAATTCACGGGAGATAGATAATGCCTCGAAAGGTATTTGACATATTGAAGACAGCGCTTTGTACATCGTGCTTCGTGCTTTGTACCTCGCTCTTTGCGGCAGCCCAGACGCCGGCCCCCGCGCCCGTGGTGCGCATCGCCGGCAACGTCTATGGCGGCGGCAACCGCGGCAACCTCGAGTTTGAGACCAACGTCACTGTCAAGAGCGGCGAGGTCGTCGGGGCCGTCTATGGCGGCGCCCGCATGGCCGACGTGCTCACCACCAACGTGGTGATCGAGGGCGGCATTGTCAACGATGTCTATGGCGGCAACGACATCACCGGCAACGTGTTGCAGGAAACCAATGTGGACATCCGCGCCAGCGTCGTGGGCGACATCTACGGCGGCGGCAACGGCTCATATCTCTACACCGACAACGCCGCGCTCAAGGACGACCCGCAATACGCCGACTTCTACTACGAGCCGGGCACCAACAGTGTCGAGGCGCTCAACGCCTTCCGTCCAAACGTGCCCAAGACCCGCGTGCACCTGTGCGGCACGAGCGCCGACACGCTCACCTATATCGGCGGCAGCGTCTACTGCGGCGGCAACAGCGCCACGCTGCGGCCCGCCGCCGGCGCCGTGGGCGGCGACACCGAGGCAACAATCGTCATCGGCTCCCATGTGGTGGCCAACAGTGTGTTTATCGGCAGCAACGGCGAGAATATGGTCAGCGCCGAGATGCTCGAGGCCTACGCCGACCCCGACATCAACTCGCTCGACCTCACCGACTCGACGACCTTTGCCACCTATATGGAGGGCGTCGACGTGTCCATCCGACCAAATATCCTCTTTGACGAGGACGACCCCGCAACGCCCGAGAACGAGGAGTATGTGTCCTACTCGACGCGCATCGGCTCCTTCTTCTGCGGCGGCAACGTGGGCAGCATGTCGGCCCCGGGCACGTTCATCTTCAACTTTGTCCACGACCTGGTGATTTTCGACAAACTCGTGGGCGGCTGCAACAACGCCAACGTGCCCGCCGGTCCCCACAACGCCGTCCACCGCGGCGGCATCACCGGCACCCTCTCGCCCGGCGTGACCACCAAGGTGCAACTCAACCTCTCCGGCGTCAAACTCGAGCCTCGTGTGCTCACCTATGACGACCAGACCGACACGTTCAACTTCGCGTGGAACATCGACAGCGACAACCTGCTCAACGGCGGCAACGTCTATGGCGGATGCTATCGCAGCGGACACATCAACGGCGGCACCGAGGTGAATATCCTCGAGAATACAGTGTCGGAGAAGGTGTTTGACCCTGTTGAGGGCTGCGGCGTGAGCGAGGAGACGCTGCGCGAGGACGCCATGACGACGACCATGAGCGTCTATGGCGCCGGATACGGCGAGGACAGCGAGATCTGGGGCGACGTCCACATGAACGTGCTCAACAACGGCCGCGCACTGATGGTCTATGGCGGCGGCGAGCGCGGTGTGGTGGGCAAGAGTGCCTTCGGCGGCGAGCCGGCCGTGCCCTATAACACTATCGTCACTCTCAACGCCACCCCCGCCGGGCCGGACTATGTCAACGCCCCGTGTATCTACGGCGGCGGCTTCCGCGGCAAGGTGCTGGGCAACACCACCCTCTATCTGAACAACGGCACCATCAACTGGGGCTTTGCCGGAGCCTGCGACGCCGACATCATGGGCGGAGCCGAGGTGTTTGTCGGCCTGAGCGGCCGGCCGCTGGTGCTGCACGGCGTCTTTGGCGGCAACGACTTTGGCGGCCAGATTCGCGGCACGCTCGAGCACAACGTGGCAGGCCGCGCCGGCATCGCCATCCCGGCCTCCGAGACGCGCATCCCCAGGACGGTGCGCTCCAACACCTATGTTGAGTATTACAGCGGCAACATCGCCGACGGCGAGATTTACGGCGGCCCCTTCGGCGACTACGACTACAACGACCCCTACTACTATGAGGACGGCGACATGAGCAAGCCGCGCTTCGACTCGCTGCCCACCCTGCTGTCGACCGTCGACAAGGGCACCAGCGACAAGGGCGTGAACACCTTTGTGAACATCCTCTCGCCGTCGACTCAGGCCGTCGACCGCGTGCTGCGCGTCTACGGCGGCGGACAGGGCACGCCGGGTCTGCAGGGACACGCCGACGCGCGCGACACCTACGTGCTCGTCCACTCCGCGCCGCTGAGCACACGCTCGATGCTGTTGGCCGACCGCGTTTACGGCGCCGGCAACTGCTCCAAAACCAATAACTCTCTGGTGGATTTCTACACCGGCAACGTCAAGGAGACCTTCGGCGGCTGCGCCGGAGCGAGCGGCAACTATTTCTACGCCGGCGACAACTCCACCGTCAACCTCTACCCGACTGCCGACAAGGAGGCGATGGACATCTACGGCGCGGGAGCCTACGCCGGCAGCACCACCGCCACCGTCAACCTGCTGGGCGGCAAGGCCCACAACGTCTATGGAGCCTCGCTCAGCGAGGGACGCACCGCCAGCGCCACCATCAACGTGCCGGCGGGCTCGGCGGTGAGCGTCAACGCCCTCTTCGGCGGTGCGAAGGGCGCCGACCACGACCACCCTTGTGACGTGCGTCTGGCAACCGTCAACTACCTGAGCGAGAACGCCGTGGTCAATGAGGACATCTACGGCGGTAACCACGACTACCGCCTGACGGTCGAGAGCCAAGTCAACATCCCCGTGCCGGTGCGCAACCGTGAGGGCAACCTCATCGACGTTTACGGCGCCGGATACGGCCCGGAGACCTACGCCCAGTTCACCCACGTCAACCTCAGCGGCAACGCGCGGGTGCGCAACGTCTATGGCGGCGGCCGCAACGGCAAGGTGGTCAACAGCGCCTCCATCGAGGACCTCGTGCCCGACGCCTATCTGCCCCTTGACGAGAGCGAGTTCGGCCCCCGCGAGCACAACACCAACGTCTATATTCCGCGCGGCGTGGTCATCGCCCGCAACGCTTATGGCGGCGGCGAGGGCGACGGGGCCACCGTGAGCGGCTCCACGGGCATCACCCTGAGCGGCGGCACCGTCACCGGCGACCTCTACGGCGGCGGCTACGGCGGTCACGTGCGCAGCGGCCACGGTGTGGAGCCCACCATCCTCGCCTCCACCCACGTCTATGTGGACGGCGGCCGGGCACGCAACGCCTACGGCGGCGGCCTCAACGGACATGTGGGTACGACCACTGTCGACGCCGAGACAAACATCACCTTCGGAGTGCGTGACGCGGCGAGCGACTACTACACCACCGACCCCGCCATCGAGCGCAGCATCTATGGCGGCGGCGAGAAGGGTGCCGTCTATGGCACGGCCCACCTCACGCTCAACAACGCCCACATCGGATACCTCTACGACCCGGACGGCGGTACCTACGTCGAGAACGTTGACCTGCGCGAGCCGGGCGACAACCTGCTCAAGGAGAACGGCAACGCTTTCGGTGCCGGCTACGGCCAGGGAGCCACCGTCGACAACACCGTGGTGAACGTCTATGGCGGCATCGTGCGCAACAGCCTCTACGGCGGCGGCGAGATTGCAGCCGTGGGTCGCGGCACGATGGTCGAGAGCGGCCACGCCAACTCCACGCGAGTGCTCGGAGGCATCGAGAAGGGCGGCAGCACCTACGTCGAGATGTTCGACGGCCTGGTGCAGTATGACGTCTTTGGCGGCGGACGCGGCTACAGTTACGACCTGAACGGCAACGAACTTATCGACAAGCAGTTCTACACCAGCGGATATGTGTTCGGCAAGACCGACGTGCGCATCCGCGGCGGCGTGATCGGCACCCCCGAAACCTTCCTTGAGGGATACGGCAACGTGTTCGGCGGCGGCAATATCGGCTACGTCTATAGCGTCGGCACCGCGGACACGAGCCGCGACACCGGCTCGCCCAACCACTACTACTACATGAAAGACGGCCACCTCACCGAGGACTGCCGCGTTGTTGTCGCGCCCTACGCCAAGGTGCTCGCCCCCGTCACCATCAACGGCCACTCCTACGCCGTCAACGACTATGTGCCCATCGATGACCTGAACACCCTCAAGAACAAGTATAGCGACGCGCGCTGGGCCTGCCTGAGCGACGCCGGCATCATCGTGCGCAACGCCGTGTTTGCCGGCGGCAATGTCGCCATCGGCAGCGACAAGATTTACGCCAACGCCACCACGGTGTTCGGCAACGTGACGGCCACCCTGCGCGACGTTTACCACCGCGACCTGATCACCATCGGCACCGAGCACACCGGCGGCCTCTACGGCGGCGGCAACCTCGCCATCGTCAACGGCTACCGCGAACTCCATATCGAGAACTACGGCACCGACTACTACGGCCTCGAGCAGTCCATCACCCTCGAGCAGTATGCCCAACTGAGCGACCGCGAGCGCGCCTACTTCGAACTCAAGTATGAGTGTGTGGTCACCGGAGGCATCGATATCAACGGCAACCACTACGGCTTTGGCGACACCGTCAGCGAGGAGGACTACAACGCCTTCCCCGCCGAGTACAAGACCGAGAGTTATTGGGTCAAGGCCGGTTTCTGCTCCATCTACGCCGGCCGACTGTTGAACACGCTGCAGCGCGCCGACTTTGTCGGTGTCTTCGGCTCGCGCATGGTGCTCCAGGGCGCCCGCGACCGTGTGACCGATGTCGTGGACTACACCAACTACACCATCAACCGCATCGGCGAACTATCGCTCAACGCCCAACCCTCCACCGCCGGCGACACCGACTCCAAGGACGCCGTCCACGGTAACTACTTCGGCATCTACAGCATTGTGAACTATCTGGGCAACATGTCGAGCGACGTCAAGTTTGAGCACGTCCGCCTCACCGACAGCGGAAACGGCGACGACCACACGACTTACCTTGAGTGGAAACGGCAGAACGCCAAGAACCGCAAGCGCAACACCGCCATCTGCCACAACCAGGTGGCGCTGGCCAGCGGTGTGTTCCTTGAGTTGACCACCGAGCACAGCACGCCCGATGTGAAAGACTACGGCTACATCACCGGCGTGGTCGAACTTGACCTGATCAACGTCCGCGCCGACGTGGGCGGCGGATATGTCTACGCCAAGAACGAGCACGGCACGCCGCAGTTCCACCCCGAGTACGAGAACGTGACCCTGTCGACCTTCAACCAGCGCGCGGTGACCTTCAAGCGCTACACCTATAACGAGTCGCAACTGGAGAACATCCAGACCAGCGGCAACTTTGTGCACGGCATCAAGAAGCGCATCGTCGACGACTGCTTCCCCCACAACGGCACCTACGACGACGGCTACGTGGCCTCGCCGGCCCACTACTGGTTCGTCAAGGGCGAGATCTACATCTACGACCAGTACATCTCGGCCTACACCGGCTCGGCCACAGCCTACTCCACCGCCGTCAAAATCCCGCTCACCATCGCCGCCAGCAACCACGGCGAGTTGACCCTGACCAACATCCAGCCCAACCTCTACGCCTACTACAGCGACTACACCCGCACGGGCACCATCGGCCCGGACGGCGTGAAGGTCGACAACGAGACGCGCACCTTCCGCAAGAACGACGTGATCAACTACTGGGACTACGAGTTGCTGCCACAGAACGAGCGCGCCATCTTCGTCTTGCGCACCTTCACCAACCCCGTCACCTGCACCATCGACGGCGTGACCTACGAGCCGGGCGAACTCGTGCTGGAGGACGACGGCACCACCTCGGCCTACAAGCAGTTCAAGGCCGCCTCCCACACCGTGCTCAACCAACTGGGCGAAACGGTCGCCCTCGACGAGGTGCTACGCCTGACCAACAACGCGTCGCACAACACGGGATACGTGCTCACCTTCGACACCGATATGCCCGCCATCTGGAACGACTACTACTCCACGGCCGAGGGTGCCAACGGCAAGATCACCACCGCCGACTATAGCCTGCTCACCGACACACAGAAGGCCGGCTATCTCGAGAGCCCGACCTTCCGCCCCGTCACCTCCGGCGTCTATGGGCAACAGCACTACGACCAGGGCGAGATTATCCCGCGCGACGTGTGGTACAACTACAACAACATCACCGCCGAGCGCCGTGCCGAACTCACCGACCAGGCCGAGGTGGAGCGTGCCTACGTGGCCACCGAGGCCGTCACCTACACCTACGGCGGCACCGAGAAGACCCTCAACGTGGGCACCGCCATCCCCGAGAGCGAGTACAACGCCCTCGACGCCACAACCCGGGCCAAGTTCGGGCCGGCGCTGGTGTGCACCAGCACCCTCGAGTTCAACAAGGAGAACTACCTGCTCTACGGCGAGTTGGTCACCGCGGCCGACGTGACGCGCATGGCAACTGACTTTGAGCGGCCCGCCGCCGAGATTAACGAGCACCTGAGCGAGGCCTACTACTGCAAGACCAGCGGCAGTTACGGCGGCCAGTGGTTCGACCAGAACAAGAACTACGGCGCGCTCGAGTCGTGGTGTAACTTCTCGGCTGAGGACCGCGAGCACTTCACCTTCAACTACGACGCCCTCGACCTCATCCTCGACGACACCTATCCCGGCCAGGGACACATCAACGTCTATGACAACCTCAACCCCGACGGACCGTATCACCTCACCACGCCCGTCGACTACATGGCCACCTACGACGGCGACGAGCCGCTCACCTACTACGACCGCGACGGCGTCCAGCAGACCGTGGCCATCGGCACCACCTATGACCGCGTCGAGTATGAGAACGTGATTCCCAACGAGCAGTACCACTACGCCCCCATCCGTGTGGCCGCCATCAGCGAGCCCGCCGGCGAGGACTACTACATCGTCAACAGTTCGTTTATGCGCGGCGACGTGCCCTACGCCGCCGGACAGGTCATCCCCGCCTCGACCTACGAGGCCTTGAACCCCAACCAGAAGTTGCGCGTCACCACGGTCCACTTCCACCAGAGCGCCGCTGAGCAGATCTTTTACTTCTGCCGTGACCGGTATGTGGTCGGTGCCAAGGGTGGCTACGCCGCCGGCGACAACGGCGCCTTTGACAACGCCGACGGCAGCGAGCACTACGCCATCGGCGACACCGTGCCCGTCAGCACGCTCATCACCGAGGCCGCCTACAAGCGCCTGCCCAACAGCCAGACCGACTTCTCGATACGCGGCGTGGAGCCCACCGAGACAACCACGCTCTACGTCTCGCGCGAGAGCGAGATCTACGACCTGAGCCGCGAGCGCATCATCACTGTCATGTTCCGCTACAGTTACGACGAGAGCGATGACGAGGGCACCAACATCGAACTCATCAACGAGATGCACATCATCCACGTGCACCTGCAGTTCCAGAGCGGCGTGCCCACCATCGGCCCGCTGCTGCCGCCGGCCACCGTGCTGCCGGGCAACACCGTGGGTATGAAGAAACCCAACGTCACACCGGGCGCCTACGAGATTCTGGGTGGCGGCTGGGAGATCTTCGCCGACCGCGACGACGCCGTCAACCACCGTAACGGCGTGGCCTACGCCAACAACGAGACGCCCATGTATTGGTACCAGAACCAGAAGTACTATGTGGCCTACTACGCCAAGACCTACCTGGGCAAGACATTCAGCAACCCGGTGCCCTTCTCTGTGGCCAACTACCACGACATGGCCGCCGTGATGGCCGACACCATCCACCACCTGCACGTGGACTATGACCCGGCGAAACTCGAGCGCGACTGTAAGGTCTACATCAACGACTACACCGAGCAGGGCAAGAACGGTCTCGACCTGCTGCGCAACCTCTATGACTTGAGCAACGGCGGGACGCTCGCCGGCCACGAGCCGATGGAGCCGAACATCCCCGGCTGTGAGAACCTCGAGATCATCCTGCGTGCCGACCAGGACCACAGCGGCTCGACATGGACGCCGCTGGGCGACACCACCTGCTTTGGCGGCACCGTCCACGGCGACGGGCACACCGTCAGCGGCCTCGACAACTCGCTCTTCGACAGCCTGTGCGGCGACATCTACAACCTGGGTGTCACCGGCTCGTTCAACACCGCCGGCCTCGTCAACCGCGGCAGCGGACACGTCGAGAACTGCTGGGTGCTCACCACCGGCACGCCCGCGCCGGGCACCAAGGCCGTCTTCGGCAACCCGGACAGCGGCTCGCAAGTGGAGAACTGCTACCACAGCGTGGACGACGGCTATGCCGAGGGCAGTTTCTCGCGCGCCATGCCCGAGCGTGACTTCTACAACGGCACCGTCACCTACGACCTCAACGGCTTCTACCTCAAGGAGCGCTTTGACCGCAACGTGACCGTGGGCGGCGGCAACGTCTCGCGCCGCATCGGCGACACCTACGTCACCGGCCGCTACACCGACGGCGACTTTATCTACGCCGCCGGCGAGATCCCCGAGGAGAACGACGCGCGCTACGCCGTGGACGACGTCACCGGCGATGTGACCTACGGCGCCATCTGGCCCGACGACTACTTCTTCTTCGGCCAGACGCTCACCTACGGCTACCGCGAGGCAGTCCTGCCGCACCAGTCGCAGCCGAGCGTAATCAACAAGAACGAGGACGACTTCTACCGCCTGTTGAAGACCGACCGCTCCAACCGCGTCTACCGCGCGCCGGCCTACTTCCGCTCCAAGGTCATGGGCAGCGCCCACTTCAACCTCTGGGCCAACCTGGCGGCCAAGTCGAGCGAGGCTCTGGGCAGCCGCGACGTCTATCCGGGCATGACGGCCATCGACTTCACCGGCTATAACGACGTGTTCAACGGCACCACCGGCGCCCGGAAGGCCTATCAGCGGGGATGGAATAGCAACCGCTTCTTCGAGCCGCTGCTCGACGACGGCGGACTGCTGGCCATCCGCAACGTGGACCTCACGCGCAACCTGCTGGTCTACGCGCCGGACGACGACGTGCCCGACGGCACCGCCGCAGCCACCACGCGCGACGTGATCAACAACGCCTACAGCGACCACGCCTATAATGAGACTGACGACGACTACCGCACGGTGGATGTGATCATGCCATCGGTGTCGTTCCACATCGTGCAGAAGACCACCGACGACACGCCGTCCTACTACAGCGTGGACGACCACTTTCTGGTGGACCGCGAGGAGTTCAACTGCCCGATCAGTTACACCTTCAACAGCAATGCCCGCATGTGGTATCAGCGCGAGCCGCTCTACTACGCCAACCTCAACAAGGGGTGGGAGGGCATCAGCCTGCCGTTCACCGTCGAGCTGGTCACCACCCAGACCAAGGGCGAGTTGACCCACTTCTACGACGGCAGCATCATCGGCCACGAGTACTGGCTGCGCGGCTACCGCGACATCACCGGCGTGGAGGGCGAGCCCGAGAAGTTGAAGGCCATCTTCCGCTATCCGGACGCCCAGGCCGGCAACAGCAAGCAGTACACCAACACCTTCCTGTGGGACACCTACTACAGTTACGACGGCAACGACAAGCGTCAGGACGCCAACACCGACTTGTATCACCGCTACTACGCCACGGCCCACACCTTCAGCGACTACCCGCTGCAGCAGGCCGCCACGCCCTACATCATCGGCTTCCCCGGCTCGCGCTACTACGAGTTTGACCTCAGCGGCCTCTTCGAGCCGCAGAACACGCTCGAGTTTATCGGCCGCCTGCCGCGCCAGACGATGACCTTTGCCGGCGTCGAGGGGGCCACCATCGGGGTGAGCGACGACGAGATGACGCCAGTGCGCCACAACGGCTATAGTTTCTTCCCCAACTACCTGAGCGTCAACCTGCCGGCCGGCAGTTACGTGCTCAACGCCGACGGCAGCGCCTACGCCCTCGCTGCCGACGTGACCGCCACCGCGCCGTTCCGGCCCTACTTCACAGCCGGCACCTCGCCGCTGCGCGCACCGCGGGAGATCGTCTTCTCGGACGATGACTCCACCATACAGCCCGGCATCGCGCCCGACGACATGGACAACGCCATGGCCGAGCGCGTCACCATCACCGCCCGCGACCGCAACATCATCGTCTCGTCCGCCCTGTCTCAGGCCGCCGATGTCGCCGTGTGCGGCGTCAACGGCGTGGTGCTCGCCGCATTCACCATCGCTCCCGACGCCACTGTCGAGACCCCGGTCAACGCCGCCGGCGTCTATATCGTCAACGTGGCCAACGGACGGTTTACCAAGAAATTGATTGTCAAGTGATGAAGAACTGCCATATATTACTGTGTCTGCTCGCCGCGGCATTGCTCGCCGTGACGACGACGGGCGCGGCGGCACAGCCCGCCGCCGGCGTTTACATGATCGCCAACTCCACCGGCTACAACGCCACCGACAAAACCAATGTCTTCTATCTTACGCCGGCCGAGGAGTGCTATTACAACGGCAGCACCGTGAGCCCGTTCTTCGACACCGTGGACAACGGGATGCCCCACCTGACCACCTATAAGAGCGTGCTGCACGACGACCTGCTCGACGCCCTGTGGGAAGTGCAGGTGGTGACCGACGGCTCGGACACCTACTACCGCCTCTACCACGTCGCCTCCCGCAAATACCTCACCGCCAACGAGATGAAGACGGTTTCCGGATATGCCGGACGACTGTTTGTCCACCTTGAGGAAACCACCGCGCCCGGGGCGAACACGCTCTTCAAGATCATCGACAAGGGCGGCGGCAAGTTCTTCATCACACCCAAGGACATCGCCTCGAACTACTCGATGAACCCCAATGCCGGCAACAAGGACCAGAAGACGCCCACCAGCGACCGCGGCGGCGTGGGCGGCACCATCGGACGCGGCGATGACGCCAACTCCAACTGGTACTTCGACCTCCCGCCGGCGGTCACGGCCCCGACGATCACACTGGAAGCCGGCAACCGGATTGTCATGGAGACCGTCTTCCCCGGCGCGTCGATCTACTACACCACCGACGGCTCCGTCCCGACGGCCTCCTCGACTCTCTACACCGGCCCGTTTGTCCTGCCGCCCGACGTGACCCTCATCCGCGCCATCGCCATCCGCAGCGGCTACACCAACTCGCAGATCACCACGTTCACCCACGTGGTGACGCTCACCGTCTCGTCGACCGACGAGATGACCAGCATGGGCGGCAGCTACATCCTTGCCGAGGGATTTGTCGCCAACGGCACCGTGGGCACACAGGAGGCCCCGTTCTACGGCACGATCGACGGCAACTTCAACACCTTTGACCTCTCGGCACCGCTCATCGGATATGCCAACGGGGCCACCATCAAAAACGTGATTGTGGGCAACGCCACAATCAGCGGCAGCGGCAACACCGGTGCCATCTGCTGCAATGCCCTGGGCTACACCAGCATCTACAACTGCGGCGTGCAGGGCGGCAGCATCGGCGGCACGGCCTACACCGGCGGCCTGGTGGGACTGCTCGACGGCTACTCGCGCGTGGTTAACTGCTTCAACTTCGCCGACATCACCTCGGGCACCGAGGTGGGCGGCATCGTGGGCCACAACGCCTTCGCCTCCACCGTCACCGCCCTCCACACGATAGTGATGAACTGCATGTTCTACGGCGACATCACCGGCGGCTCGTCCAAAGCCCCCATCTACAACGGCGAGCTCATCACCAACGTGGGCACCGCCGGCGGCATCAACAACTACAACTACTTCCGCTATGACGCGCCGTTCAGCAAGAACGGCGACATCGACGTCTATAACGCCGCCCTCGGCGCCGAGGAGCGCTTCCTCGTGCGCTTCGAGCAGTACCGCTATCTGCTCAACAGCAACCGCGCCCTGGCGGCGCTCTACGCCACGGGCGACGTCAACAACGCCGCGTCGATGGCCAAGTGGGTGCTCGACAAGAGCATCGCGCCCTACCCCGTGCTCAAGGTGCAGGGCATCTACCCGTCAGTCATCAACTACAACGCCGCCGCGCTCACCCCGCAGGGCACCCTGACGGTGACCATCCGCCAGGGCACCGGGGCTCCCGGCACGGCAAGCATCACCACATCGAGCCTCTCGCTGACAATCACCGACCAGGATCCGGACAACTACAACTTTAACTACCACAAGGTGCAGCTGCCTTATTACAACCAGGTGGGCACCGGCAACTACAACAGCAACAAGGTGGTGACCGGCTGGAAAATTGTCAGCGTCACCGGCGGAGTCGCCTCCCCGAACTCGTTCTCGACGGGCACCGACGCGCCGGCCTACAACTTCGCCGACCGCAAGTGCACCGACAAGGACCTCTATTCCGTCAGCGGGCGTGTCTTCTCGCAGGGCGGCTACTATGACGTGCCCGACAGCGTCACCGCCATCACCATCGAGCCCTACTGGGGCAAATGTGTCTATCTGGGCGACCCCACGTGGGATGTGACCTACACCGAGTACTCCGGCAACTGGGGCAACACGGATGTTGCCCAACTGGGCAGCCGCTTCACCAACGCCGCCCAGCGCGACATCAACGGCAGCATGCAGGCTGTCTACACCACGTTCCCCAACGCCATGGCGGCTCTCGCCGCCAGCTCGACCACGACGGTATTTGACAACGCCATCGTCCTCGTGGGAAACTTCCACCGCTTCTGCGGGGCAAACTCGCTCACCAGGAACTACCTCGACGGGCCGTTCACGCTCATGTCGGCCGACCTCGACTTCGACAACGAGCCGGACTACTCGCTGCTCTACCAGCACTCCGGACGTCAGGAAATCAGCCCCATCCGCTTTGACTTCATCAACATCATCGGCCTGGGTATGGCCCACAAGATCACCGGCAGCATCCGTATGCCCAACGTCGGTATCTACGTCCCGCGCGGGTGGTTCGAGATTACCAGCACCTGCCTGTTCTACTTCGGCCAGTTTGAGTACGACGGCCCGAACCGCACCGCCGCGCCCATCATCCTCCAGGGCGGCGTGTACGACCAGTTCGTCTCGGGTATGAACGTCCTCTCGCAGACCACACAGTATCTCCACCTGGGCGGCAACGCGTGGTTCAAGATGTTCAACAACGGACGGCACGCCAACACCTCGACCAAGACCTTCACGCCCCACATTCCCATCAGCGTCACCGGCGGCGACTACGACGAGTTCTATTTGTCCGGAATGTTCCAACCCGGAGCCTACAAGCAGGCCGACAACGCCGAGTGCTACATCACCGGCGGACGCTTCGGCGACGTGGCCGGCGCGGGCATGGAGCAGATCCAGGGCGACGTGACGTGGCTCATCGACCACGCCGACATCGACAACTTCTACGGCGGCGGCGTGAACGCCGCCAACCCGATCACCGGCAGCATCAGCGTCACCATCTCCGACAGCCGCGTCAACTCCTACTGCGGCGGTCCCAAGTTCGGCGACATGACCTCCGGCAAGACCGTCGAGACCACCGCCACGGGCTGCGACTTCGGCCGCTTCTTCGGGGCCGGATACGGCGGCACCTCATTCAACCGCGTCAACTACCGCGACCTGACCGATGCCACACAGTATCCCTTCAACACCTGGGTGACCGACTACTACAAACGCAAGTACAGCGCCGGGAACTCGGGCATCGCGGTGAACTATGAGTACGAGCACCTCACCCTGACGGGCTTCACCAACGAGAACACCGTGGGACGTTTCTACGTCAACTACGCGTCGCTCTCGCTCGCCACCACCTACAATGTGACCTCCTCGCTGACCGGCTGCAACATCCGCGGCAACTTCTACGGCGGCGGCAACCTGGGCAAGGTGCACGGCAGCGTGACCTCGACGCTCACCGACTGCACCGTGGCCGGCAGCGTGTTCGGCGCGGGCTTCTCGGCAACAATCCCCACGGTCGAGGTCTACCCCATCCAGGGCATGACGCCCGAGCCGTACTACAACGGCGAGTCGGGTGTGTATGTCGTCGGCGAGATGCCCGAGCCGACCACCTACACATGGCACCAGGTGTCGGTGGTGAGCGAAGGCAACGAGTTTGACGAGGCGAACCACCTGATCTACACCACCAGCGACCTGAGCACTCTCGGGCAGGTGGAGGGCAGCGCGTCGCTCACCATCGCCGGCACGACGACCGTGGCCGGTGTCATCAACGGCCAGGCGACGGGCGGCGTGTTCGGCGGCGGCGACGCCTCGGGCGTGAACGGCGACACCAGCGTGACGATGCAGGGCGGCCAGGGCGGCTCGGTGAGGAACATCTACGGCGGCGGCAATGTCGCCGACGTGTCGGGCAGCGTCACCGTTTCCATGACCAGCGGCAATGTCACCGGCGACGTGTACGGCGGCGGAGCGTTCGCCAACACCAACGTCACCTCCGGCAACACCACCACCGTCAATATGCTTGGCGGCAAGGTCCACGGCAACGTGTACGGCGGCGGCCTGGGACGCAAGGCTGCCGACGGTGTCACCGAGGTCTACGCCGAGGTGGGCGGCGACGTCAACGTCACCGTCAACGGCGGCGCCATCGGCGGCAGCGTCTTCGGCTGCAACAACCAGAACGGCACGCCGCGCGGCAACGTCCTCGTCACCGTGCTGCGCACCGTCAACTTCAGCAACCCCGCCGCCGAGAAACCCGCCAAACTCGCCGACGGCGACAACGAGGACGAGCACCCCTACGAACTCGCGGCCGTCTACGGCGGCGGCAACGAGGCGGCCTACGTGCCCGCCGACCCGGCAAACGCGCGCTGCAAAGTGCTCATCGACGGCTGCGGCGAGACGAGCATCGGTTATGCCTACGGCGGCGGCAACGCAGCCCCCGTCAACCAGTGTATGGTCGAGGTGCTCGGCACCTATGAACTCGGCTACGCCTTCGGCGGCGGCAACGGCGCCAACCTGAGCAAGCCGGGCGCCGACGTGGGTATCCTCGACGCCGAGGCCTACGCCGACGACCACACCACAGGCACCTACGGGCCGGGCAACACCTGGGCCGTCATCCACGGCGGCACCGTCCACCACGTCTTCGGCGGCTCAAACACCCGCGGCAACATCATCGGCACGGCGACCGTCACACTGGGCGACGAGGACACCGAGTACTGCGTGCTCGACGTGGGCGAAGTCTTTTCCTGCGGCAACATGGCAACCATGGACGGCTCGGCGACAATCAACGTGGCCTGCGTCGACTCGAAACTGAAATACCTGTACGGCGGCGCAAAGCAGGCCGACGTGTTCGGCGACGTGCTGCTCCACATCACCAGCGGACGCATCGGCCAGGTGTTCGGCGGCAACAAGACCAGCGGCGTGATCCACGGCAGCATCACCGTCATCGTCGAGGAGAAGGGCTGCAAACCCATCATCATCGACGAACTCTACGGCGGCGGCGACCAGGCCGCCTACGCCTCCACGGCCGAGGGCGGCGACGGACCGTTTGTCTATATCCGCTCCTGCACCAGCATCGGCACCGTCTATGGCGGCGGTTACGGCGAGACGGCAGTCGTCACCGGCAACCCCATCGTGGACATCAACATGGACGCCGGCTACACCACCACCGACCCCGATGACGCGCCTGCCAACCGCACGCCGCGGCTCCTGGGCGAGGTGAACACCGTCTTTGGCGGCGGCAACGCCGCCGTGGTCTACGGCAACCCCGTCGTCCGAGTGGGAACAGCCGGCAAGAGCGCCAACATCACCGGCAATGTCTTCGGCGGCGGCAACAACGCCGACGTCAACGGCCACACCACCGTCGAGATCGGCCAGTAACAATTATCCATTGTCACCAAACCCGCGGAGCGGGTGACAGCTCATAGGCGGGGGCGCCAGCCCCCGTGACTATGACTGAGTTTTCTTAATAAAAGCCCCGTTAGGGGCGACAGAAACATGCACAGACTGTCGCCCCTACGAGGCTATTTTTTTTGATAATGATACTCTAACACGGGGGTTCCGCTTCGCTCCACCCCCGCCTATGGGCTGTCACCCGCTCCGCGGGTTCGCGTCAACGCCGCCAACGCGAATGTAGATATTATGTTTGCACTCTGAAACGCTCATTGGGGGCTCTGCCCCCAGCCGCTAAGGCTACCCCCCGGTGCGGTGTGTTATTAAAGTATTAAAAAAATTAAACAAAAGTGGGTGTATATCAGATGAATCATTAATTT
>JAFTDD010000042.1 GCA_017454355.1 Muribaculaceae bacterium | reverse complement strand
GATTTTCATGTCAAGATAGCCGCACGCATAGTGATTGGTTGTGTCACATAGTAATTCGGCACTCTTGTAATAACGCAATGCCTGAGCGAGCGCGCTGTTGCTTTCGGCGGCGGCGCCGGCGTAGGTCAGGGCGCGTACGTGGCGGTCGCTGCCGGGCCGGGTGGTGGCGTAGTGGTCGACGGCTCGCAGAATGGGGATGGTGTCGATGGGGTCGTCGGTGAGTTTGTATAGGGCTTGGGTGTGGATCAGGGCGTAGAGGGCGCGGTCGCCGTCGGTGGTGAGGGCGGCGGTGTCGACGGCGCGAAGCACGCGTAGGGCACTGTCGGCGGCATCCACCTCGGGCGACAGCAGCCGCTCGGCCTCGAGCAGCGCCGGCACCGATACATCATCTCTTCTGCCTCCTCGGCCACAGGCAATTACAGCAACAATAGCCGCCACCAAAAAGTAAACCAATAACCGTCTCATTTCATAAAATTGTGTATTAAGTCTACTGCAAAAGGTTGAGGACTAATGTTAAACATGAATATCCATTAATTATCCATGAATTTTAGACAAGAGAACATGAGAATTTAAAAGGACATGAAATTATCTTTCTAAAATATTTAATGGATAATTTATGGTAATTCATGTTCTAAAATTTTGCTGCGCAAGATGTTATACTTTTTGCAGTGGGCTCAGCGTTTCAACTCTTGTTCTCTACTCCGCCCTCTTGTTCTCTTGTTTCCACTCGGTGATGGTGCGGCGCGTGGGGTCGACGAGCACGCCCACTTTCACCTTGGGGCGCGGGTCGTTCCAGTAGGGGATGAGATAGTTTTTCTCGTCGATTTGAGCCAGGGCATCGTCCACGGTGCCGTTACCGTCAAGTTTCAACTCGAGCACATAGACTGTCGTCTTGGACTTCATCACCACGTCGCAGCGGCCGGTGGCGTTCTTCACCTCGGTGTCAACCTTGATGCCCAGGCCGTCGAAGAGCACGCGCAGGATTGTCTCATAGTCCTTCTCGGTCTTGTTGCTCAGGTCGTAGGGCAGCGCGGCGAGGTAACTCTGCACGGCGCGCAGCGCCGCGTCGATGTCGTCGTCGCGCATCGCTCTCGACACCGCTATCAGTATGCCGTCGTTGACCATCGGGTTTTTGTTGAGATATCGGGCCATCAGACAGTTATACAGGCCGTCATAGACCTCTTTATTGGGAATGCCGATGGTGTAGACCTCTTCTTCCCAATCATAGTCCTTGATGGTGAGGTAGCCGCTCTGCGTCAGGATTGGGATCGCGTTGTCGAAGTTGTCAAACGGTTGGTTAAAAGCACTTTCCATCATCGCACCGCCCTCGATGTCGCTCAATAGAAACTGATAGTGGCCCATTATCTTGATGAGCGACGACGGCGTGGCGCTGTCAAACCAATAGTAGCCCAGGTCCATTTTGTTGAAGGCATTGACCAGGCTGAACGGGTTATAGACATCGGTGAGGCGTTTGGAGAAGTGGTAGCCGTCATAGCGGTCGCGCAGCCGTTGCAGGGCCTGCTCGGGCGTGCAACGCAGGTTCGTCGCGAGTCCTTTGATGTCCGGAGCGAAGTATTGCTCCAACTCATCGGCCGTGATGCCGCAAATGCCCTCGTAGGCGGCGTCCATCGTGATGTTGCTGATGTTGTTGATTGAGGAGAAGATGCTCATCTGCGAGAACTTGGTGATGCCCG
>JAFTDD010000041.1 GCA_017454355.1 Muribaculaceae bacterium | reverse complement strand
CACACCCACGCCGGGCTTTGACGCCGTGGGTGTGGCGGCCGCCGCACCTGTGAGCGACGAGGCTGCCGCGCGGTATCGCCGCTGGGTGGCCCTGGGGCGCAACGGCTGCATGGACTGGGCGGCCCGTAATATGGAGGTGCGCGATGACCCGAGGCTGTTGCTGCCGGGAGCGCGCAGCGTCATCGTTGCGGCACTGAACTATCTGCCGTATGGCCGCCAACCCGAGGGCGCGGCGCGCGTTGCGCTCTACGCCTTGGGGCGCGACTACCACCGCGTGATGCGCAGCCGCCTGAAGGCTCTGGCTGCCTTTATCACCGCCGAGACGGGTGCCGCCTGTCGCGTAACGGTCGACTCGGCGCCGATGCGCGAGCGCTACTGGGCCGTGCAGGCCGGTGTGGGCTTCATCGGCGTGAACAACACTCTCATCCTGCCCGGACGCGGCTCGTTCTTTGTGCTGGGCACAGTGATTACCACGCTCGAGATGGAGCCTGACCCACCGTGCGCGATGAACTGCGACGGCTGCCTGCGCTGCGTCAATGCCTGTCCGGTGGGGGCGCTATCGGCCGACGGGCGAGCCGCCGACGCACGCCGCTGCCTGAGCGCGCTCACCATCGAGAACCACGACGCCACTCTACCACCCGACCTTGCCGACACCCTGCACGGACGCGTGGCCGGCTGCGACACCTGCCAACTGTGTTGCCCCCACAACGCCGGCGCCCAACCCACGACAGTCGCCGACTTTGAGCCACGCGAGGCCGTACTGCGCCTCACCCGCGAGCGCATCGCAGCGATGACGCCCGAGGAGTTTGACACCGACTTTGCCGGCAGTCCGTTGCGGCGCGTCACGCTGGGCACGCTGCAACGCAATGTTTGCTGCCAATGGGAGCAATGGGAGATATAGGAGATATAGGAGATTTGGGAGATATAGGAGATATAGGAGATATAGGAGCAGGAAACGATTCCTATTGCTCCCATTGCTCCCATTTCTCCTATCGCTCTATTGCATAGCACGGTTTTTTTGATTAATTTTGCAGGCAAATTGACAACAACGACTGATGGACATCAAGCAAACGATGCGCAATATCCTCGAGGCCGAGAGCCTCGCGGTGAAAAATATACCTGTCACCGACGCCTATGAGCGCGCCATTGACCTGATTGTGGAGCGCGTACACCGTGGCGGCGGTAAACTCGTGACGAGCGGCATGGGCAAGTGTGGCCAGATTGCCGACAACATCGCCACCACGTTTTCCAGCACCGGCATCCCGTCGGTGTTTCTCCATCCGAGTGAGGCACAGCACGGCGACCTGGGAGTGCTGCAACACGGCGATGTGTTGTTGCTGCTGAGCAACAGCGGGCGCACAAGCGATATTGTGGCGCTGGTGACACTGGCCCGCAACCTGTATGCCGAACTGCCGCTAATCGTAATCACCGGCAATGCCGACAGTCCGCTGGCTCGTCAGGCCGACGTGTGCCTGCTCACCGGCGGCGCGCCGGAGGTGTGTCCGCTGGGGTTGACGCCCACCACCAGCACGACCACGATGACTGTGATTGGCGATGTGCTCGTTGTGGGCACAATGCTGGTCACCGGTTTCTCGCGTCAAGACTACGCGTTGCGCCACCACGGCGGCTATTTGGGTCAAAAAAGCCGTTTGCCCGACAGTCAAACACCCCAATGAAACCTTTACTGCTCGACAGTGCCTTTCCGGCCACGGCGACCGACCTGACGCTGGCTCAGGCCCACATCCGTGCCACCGGCCGTATGCCGGCCCTTGATGGGCTGCCGCCCGGGATGGTGGTTGACGTCGAGTTGTGCTATATCCTGCATTTGGTCACTGACCACCGCACCGGTGAGGCCGACGACCTGATTGACGGACTCGTTTACGGCGACCGCCAGCCGTTGCCCGGCGCGACGGCCACGGTGTGGCTGTGGCTGGCGCGCATGTGTATCCTCATCGGCGAGCAGAACCACCGTCTGGCACTCTCGGCCGCCGAGAACGCCCTGTTTCAACTCGCCGACATCGACGGCAAACGCACCGACGACCAGTTGTCGCTGCTCGCCGCGCTGCTCTACAATCTGGCGATGGTCCATAGCGCACTTGGCGACGACGGTCGTGCCGCCAAAGAACTCGCCAAGTCCCAGAAACTCTATGAGCGGCTGGTGAAAAAAGACGAGTTGCGTTACGGCGCGATGCTGATTAACGCTGTGGAGGCAACAGCCGGCGTGATGAAGTCGCGCGACAGGCAGATGGCGGTCTTTAACTACTATCGCGAGGTGGCCGAGCGCTACAGCCTGGCGCTGGACGCTGCTGCCACCGGCGACAACGACATCCGTCAGGCTCTCGACAATCTGGTGGACACGCTGGGCCGCGAGGGCGAGATAATGCTCAACCTGGGCAACCACCGCGAGGCGATGCGCTTCTTCTCGCGGGCGTTGCGTCACCTCAAGCGGCTCAACACCGGCCCGATGGGCGAGCGTGAGTTGCGACTGAGCGTGGGGCTGGCGGCGGCGATGATTCACGTGCGTGGCCGGCGAGAGAGCGGCGAGAAACTGCTCGACGCCCTGCAGCCGTTGGCCGAGCGGCTGCACGACCGCGAGGCGGCGGCCCGCATCGAACTGTTGCGCGACAGCAAAGACCGCAACACGTCAATCATGTCGCTGCTGAAAACGCTGTTCTAGAAACCCTAGAAACCCTAGAAGCCCTAGAATTCCTAGTGACCCTAGAAACCCTAGAATTCCTAGTGACCCTAGAAATTATGAATTGTGAATTATGAATTATGAATTGTGAATTAAGATAATGTCAACACTATTAAACAAAAACGAGGGTAGCGCCATCGTTGCGCCGGACCTTGACGCCCAGGGGCTGCGCTTTGGCATTGTTGCCGCCCGCTGGAACAGCGCCTTCACCGAGCCGATGCTCGAGAGCGCCATCAACGAACTGCTGGCCAACGGCTGCAGCGAGGACGAAATCGTGGTCACGCGAGTACCCGGCACTGTAGAACTCACCTATGCCGCCGCGCTTTTGAGCGACGATGAGGATGTGGACGCGGTGATTGTGTTTGGCTGTGTTATCCGCGGCGACACGCCTCACTTCGACTATGTGTGTCAGAGCGTGACGCAGGGCGTGGCTCAACTCAACGCGCGAGGCGAGGTGCCGGTAATCTTTGGTGTGCTCACCGTTGAGAACGAGCGTCAGGCTCTCGAGCGCGTCGACGGTTCGCTGACCGATAAGGGAGCCGAGGCTGCCCAGGCCGCCATCGAGATGGCGAGGCTGCGCGAGAAATATCTGTTTGCCGACGTATGAAGAAATTCATATCCGCCCTTAAACTACGCACTGCGCACTTCGCATTGTGTACTTTGTGCATAGTGCTATGCGCTATGCTCACGGCATGTGGTGACGCGGGCAAATTCACCGTGGAGGCGACATTCGACAATGTGGAGAGCCCCACGCTGCGCATAGTGTTTGTGGGCGACAGCGGTTTAACCAATGCCACGGTGCCTCGCGACGAGAAAGGTACAATCCGCTTCGCGGGCCACAGCACCGAACCCACGTTGCTCGTCATCACCGGCGACCGTGGCGCAGTGTTGGCGCGCGCCATTGTTGCCGGCGGCGACGCGCTCAAGGTGCGCGGCGACGCGCGCGACGGCGACGCACTTTATATCACCGGCAACGCCGTCACCGAGCGGTGGCTCGCCTTCCGCCAGAAGCAAGACCCGCTCTACGACGCGGCGCCGTGTACGGCACTCGACGACAGCATCGTTGCCTACGCCACTGCGCATCCCGGCGACATGGTCTCGGCCGCGCTACTGATTTGTGACCACTCCAATGTGACCACCGACGCCAAGGCAGTTGGCGCGCTGGAGGCCCTCGCGCCCGAAGCCCGTCCGGCAAGTCTCGCCACCTCGGCGATGACTATCGCCTCGCTGATGCCGACAGTCGCCAAGAGTGTGGACGAATTGCGCCTGTTTGATGACGATGGCAAGCGCTATGAGACGTTCTCCACAGCCGGCCGACGCTCTGTGCTGCTATTCTGGTCGCCGATTGACAGCACTTTCAAGGCTCACTTCGCCTTTTTGGACAACGTGCGCCGGCGCGAAGCGTCACCCTTGGTTGCCGATATTAATATGGACGGCGACAGCACCCGCTGGCAGCGCGCTCTCAAGCCGTTTGTCGAGCGACCGTGGCGACACTTGTGGTCGCCTACCGGTCCGCTGGAGCCGGCATTGGAGCCGCTGGGCGTGCGGCGCACTCCGCTCTACCTTGTCACCGACACCACCGGCACCATCATCTATCGCGGCGCCGACACCACGGCCGTGCTGCGCTCGCTTCGCTAAACCATGCCATAAATCCGCAATAATTGTTTCGCGTCTATTTTCGTCAATAACAACGTCTATTTTCGTCAATTTCCTTAATTTTTAGACAAAAGAAACATAAGAACCTAAAATCCGCAACCTTGAAAATTCTCACGAAAATTTCCGAAAATTATCGAAAAT